>JAYVUJ010000025.1:0-8262 GCA_043788035.1 Ferruginibacter sp.
TTCAATTTTTGAATTCCTTGACATTTATGAATTGCCCTGCCCTTTAAACCAGGGGATAAATATTCCTTATCATACAAGTAACCACACCCCAAATTTTATAATCACTAAACTCGCTTACTTCTATTACCGAAAGCTTGGTTGTTTCGGGTACCAGCCGCTTTCTGTTCAGGCTGCTATCGTAGCGCCTAATAAGCATTTCGCCATCAATTACGGCTATAACAATACTGCCGTTTTTTTCTTTAATGCTTCTATCTACAATTACAATATCACCATCAAAAATCCCTGCATCTATCATGCTTTCGCCACTTACTTTCATAAAAAAAGTTGCTGGTTTGTTTCGGATAAGTTGCTCGTTTAAATCAATACCCCGTTCCATGTAATCATCGGCAGCTGCGCCAAAACCTGTTGCGTTGGCGGCAGGTACATCTTGCTGAGTAAACCGCTTGGTGCCGTTGTAGGCACTGCCAAAAAATTTATCCACTTCCATAAAATATTTTTGATTTAACTAATTTGTTTAGTAAATTTATGCTAAATTAATTCGCAAACAAAATTACATTTCAATTAAATTTTAAAAATGAAAAATATCAACACTATCCCCGGCTATAAAGTGAATGAATATTTACTGGTGCTAAACCCACACGAAGATTTGCGCAATAAGATTATGCAGGTTAAGAAACATTTTTTTGATACTTACAAAGCAGCGTCAGCAGTATATAGCAGCCCGCACCTTACCCTGGTAAATTTTGTGCAGTATCAAATGATGGAAGAGCGATTGGTGAACAGGCTAAAGATAATTGCGATGGGCTACCATCCTATTAAAGTAGAATTGAAAGATTATGAAAGTTTTCCGGCGCATACTATTTACATCAATGTTACTTCAAAATTACCTATCCAGAATTTGATAAAACAGGTGAGGTCGGAGGCACAGCAATTAATGCATTTAAACAAAGAGCACCGGGCGCATTTTATAATGGAGCCATATGTAACAATAGCAAGAAAGCTGCAGCCATGGCAGTTTGAAAAAGGCTGGCTGGAGTACAGCAACAAGCAATTTACCGGGAGGTTTATAGCCGATGCCATGTTATTATTAAAGCGCCCTGTGGGGCAAATAAAATATGAAATTGTACAACGTTTCGAGTTTGAAAATTTACCGGTGACTACAACGCAAGGTGCGCTATTTGGGTAAAAGCTTCTCTACCCTCCAAAGAAGGGTTCTTAGCATAGTCAATTAATAAGACTTTCCAAATTGGCAGGGTCGGGAACCCTCCTTTGGAGGGCAGCGAGGCAATATTATTTCGTTTAATTAGTGTATCAAATTCAGCCAAAAACAAAACCATGTCAGATAAACTGCAGCAAGACCATCATAAAGTAACGCCTCAAAATAATGAAGCAATAAAATCTGCCTCTCCTGTTACAAATGAAAATGGAGAAGAAATAGCGCAAAGTGCAAGCGGGCCAAATTACATACAGGGGCGTGGCGCACAGTACAATACAAAAAATCGTTTTCAAAAAAATGAATCTACCCGGGAACACATAGAAGGCATTGACAATTGGGAAGAAGGAAATGTAAAGACACAATACATAGAACAGCAAAGTAAAACGATTGTAAATAAGGTAGAAAGCAAAGATGTAGGCATGGGCTACAGCATGAACCCTTACGCAGGCTGCGAGCACGGCTGTATTTATTGCTATGCCCGAAACGTGCATGAATACTGGGGTTACAGCGCAGGGCTCGATTTTGAACAAAAGATAATCATCAAAAAAAATGCACCGCAATTACTGCGTAAATTTTTAATGCGCCCCAAGTGGGATGCTTCGCCAATTATGCTAAGCGGCAACACAGATTGTTACCAGCCGGCAGAACAAAAGTATCGGTTAACAAGAGGTTTACTAGAAGTATGCAACGAGTTTAACCAGCCAGTAGGCATACTTACCAAAAACTGCTGGATATTAAAAGATAAAGATGTGCTGCAGGAAATGGCGAAGAAAAAGATTGTTTCTGCTATGGTTTCCATTACCTCATTTAATGAAGAATTAAGGAGAATAATGGAACCACGTACAACAACCGCAAAACAAAAATTGAAAGTAATAAACGAATTAAGCAAAGCAGGTGTGCGCATGGGCGTAATGATGGGGCCACTGATACCGGGCTTAAACGAACATGAAATGCAACGCATAATGAAAGCTGCGGCTGACAATGGAGCCACATTTACGGCGTATACTTTCATTCGCCTCAATGGCGCTATTAAATTTTTGTTTAACGATTGGCTGTATAAAAACTTCCCTAACCATGCAGATAAAATATGGCATTTGATAGAGCAAAGCCATGATGGAAAAGTAAACGATACCCGCTGGGGCTTGCGGATGCGGGGCGAAGGGCATATAGCAGAAATGGTGGCACAGCAATATAAAAAATATGGTAAGCTATACAACCTGAACGCTGAAGCATGGAGTTTAGATACCTCTTTATTTAAACGCCCCGGCATACAGGGCTCCCTATTTTAATTTATAAAAATATACACATGCAATCTATCACCAAGACATATTTAACAGACATTATTTTTAGGGCAATCAACAACACGATTCATACACGTAGGGCATCACAAAAAAACCATTTATTTTATTTGAATTACCCAAATGCAACAGAAGATGAGTTAGCGGATTTTGTTCTTTCAATACCCTATTTTGATGAACGGCTTACAAATTTTTTAATGGGCAATTTAAATAGTGAAACTACTATCATAAGCCAGGCATGGGAAACCGCCTTTATTGTAAAGTGTACAACATGGGCTGCCAGCAACGATTGGCTACACGTTGATAGCATCCTATCCATTGGTTTTTATGCTGCCTATTTTAAACGTTTTAAAGATTGTTTAACGTTGCCCTATTAAAAATTACAAAGCGCATAAACCATGCTATTTTACTAGCAACAGGCAGTATACTATTTTTGGGTTAGTTTTAAAATAAAATCAAAGATTTATAATTTAACCCCAGTTGTGAATAAGTTTTTTGTTAAAAAGGCTAACTTATTTAGTAGTTTTATACTAAATTATTTGTCATAAAATTACGGCGCTATGAGCGATAGGATAACAGAAAAATTAGCTATACTTGCTGACGCTGCAAAGTACGATGTAAGCTGCAGCAGTAGCGGCAGTAAAAGGAAAAATACCAATAAGGGCCTGGGTACAACAGGCAATGGAATTTGCCATGCTTATACAGAAGATGGGCGTTGCGTTTCATTACTAAAAATATTACTTACCAACGTGTGCATATACGATTGCGCTTATTGCGTTAGCCGTAAAAGCAACGATATAAAACGTGCTGCATTCACAGTGCAGGAAGTAGTTGACCTTACCATTAACTTTTACAGGCGTAATTATATTGAAGGGCTATTTATTAGCTCGGGTATTTTTACCAACGCAGATTATACCATGGAGCGATTGGTACTAATTGCCAAGAAATTGCGGACAGAACATAAATTCAATGGATACATCCACATAAAATCTATACCTGGCGCCAGCGAAGAAATTTTGAAAGAAGCTGGTTTATACGCAGATAGGTTGAGCATAAATGTGGAGATGCCTACAGAAAAAAGTTTGGCGCTATTAGCGCCTGATAAAAAGCGTATTGATATGATAACGCCCATGAAAATAGTTAGGCAAGCCATTATAGAAAATAGGGAAGAGAAAAAACTATTTAAAAAAGCGCCGCTATTTGCACCAGCAGGGCAAAGCACTCAAATGGTTATTGGCGCCACACCAGAAACTGACCTGGAAATTTTATACCTCGCAAATGGTTTTTATAAAAAGATGGATATGCGCAGGGTATACTACTCTGGCTATGTGCCGATAAGTAATGACAATCGTTTGCCGGCAATTGGTACGCCGGTGCCAATGGTAAGGGAAAATCGTTTATACCAGGCAGATTGGCTAATGCGGTTTTACGGGTTTGATGTGCAGGAAATAGTAGACATACAAAACCCGTTGCTTGATATGGACATTGACCCCAAATTAAGCTGGGCATTACGCAACATGCATTTGTTTCCGGTAGATATAAATACTGCGGCTTACAATGCTATTATTCGGGTACCAGGTATTGGCATACAAAACGCAAATAAAATTGTTGCAGCACGCAAGTTTGCGCCGGTAACATTTGGGCATTTAAAAAAAATGGGCATCTCGCTTAACCGTGCACGGTACTTCATTTGCGCCGGTAACGAATTTGAAGTAAAAGACTGGCTGCCCGCACAAATAAAGCATTCTATTTTGGCTGAAGGCGATAGCAAATACAAGCCGAACTTCTCTCCTCAAATGGCATTGTTTTAATCATGGATATTATTACGTACGATGGCAGTTGGCAGGGATTTTTTACTGCTATTTTTGAATTGTATGAATACAAATTTATTGCACCATCTATGTATAAAAAAGAGGTTGCGCCTGCCTCTTTATTTGGTAAAACGCATGAAGTAATTACCAATGAAACTAAAGCAAAAAGGGTAATGGATAAGCTAAAGCAAAAACTTTCGCCTAAAGCTTTTCAACAATTATATAAAACTTTTTTAAGTGAACAGAAAGATGTGGAGAATACGATGTTCCGGTACATTCAATATATACTTTCATCAAAGGCTTTGGTAGAGAATAATTTTACCAATGCAGATGTATTATTGCTGCAACAAGTAAGCAGAAAAGTAGATAGGGAAAAGCATCGTATGGAAGCATTTGTCCGTTTTCAATTAACAAAGGATGAATTGTATTTTGCCATTGTGCAACCAGAATATAATGTGCTCCCTTTGATACAGACACATTTTAAAAACCGGTATGCAAACCAGCGTTGGCTAATTTATGATGCGCAGCGTAAGTACGGTATTTATTACGACCTGCATACAGTTACTGAAGTGCAAATAAACTTTTCAGCAGACGTACATCATAAAAATGAACTGGCTGCTATTTATGATGAAAAGGAAATTTTATACCAAACGTTATGGCAGCAATATTTTAGCAGTGTCAATATAAAAGCACGTAAAAATAGGAAACTTCACATTCAACACATGCCCAAACGTTATTGGAAATATTTAATTGAAAAACATTGATAGATTTTCCTGTCTCATCATTCATCGTGTTACTACTTTTTTCTACTTACATACAATAGAACACTTTTGTACAGTAAAAATGATGCATTGAAAAATTCCAAATTATTGAGTTTAAAAAAATATTTTATTCGCTGGAACCATTGATTTTACTGCACCTATCAGCGATATGAAATATCCGGATAAAAATAATTGCTACAATATATTTGGTGAATTGAAAAAAATAAATTCACCATTGCACCGAAAAACAAATTATAACCAACAACAATAAATGTTACCATTAAATAAAAATATAGCAACACAAAAATGGTTTAGTCCACTAGTGGATCATTCATTTTCGGGGGCAAATTGTATAACACCTTAGTTACCAAACTAATTGACTACTACAATAGCCCCGACAAAAAGTTGGGGTTTTTTTATGGAACAAATTAAATAGATAACCACAAATAAATTGACCGAATGATAAGAATAAAATTACATACAGACCTGAGCCGCTATTATTGTAGTATGGATAATATTAGTGGGTACAATGGCAGTTTTGTGTGTACCGATGAACTTTATGATAGATCGTGTAAAATTATTTTAAAAAGATAAAAAGCCTTTTAGAATTGAAGCCCGGTCAGATGTAAAAATCTAACCGGGCTTTTTGTTTTTAGCCTGGTTGTAAAAAATAAAAAATGAAAATGATAGTGGCTGTAATAGTAGTGAGGATGATGATTATAAAGCTGGAAAAAATAAATAAGCAGGTCTCGGAAAATAGTAAAGCAAATAATTCTCAGTCTAAAAGAATTGGTTAAGAAATGTCAAAGGAGGAGAAGCATTCCCTGCGAGATGCAGCAGGGGTGCTTTATTCAAACAACAGATTACCTCTGAAATGAAAGCTTGCATTGCCACTTGCTTAAGCCAGGGGTATTGCAAACAAATATTGTGGTAAAAGCCAAATTGAAAAATCACTTTTGAATGGAGCGTCGCCAATGAAGCTTCATCAGCGAACAAATGCTTGTAACAAAAGAAATACGAAATTCAAACAGGATACTTTTAGATAAATGAGGATTTAAAAGATAAATGAATTAAAGAAAAACAATAAAGGCTTCCAGAAAAATGTGGGAGGATAAATAATTAAAAAAATGGAAACAAATCAACAAAATATTTTTACTGCCAACAGCGTTTTAGAAACTGGCATTCTGGATGGCAAAGCTTTGTTTATGTATTGCTATAATAAATTACCTACTGCAAATTATATTGGTAATATTGATGGAGAAAAAGCTTTTAATGCGATTAAAGAAAAATTCGCAGAGAATATACATAATATTTATAGCTTCAGGTACCACGATGCAAAAAGCCGTAAGTGCAATTTTAATGAAACATTTATGGTGATGAGAAATAATTGCGTGCTTGAATTTGATACCGATTATTGTGAAATTTATCATGATGGATTGCAGGATGATTTTATAAATGATTGCGTAAAACTAATGGCAACTTTTAAAGCAAAACCGCGAATGCAGCCATTGGAAATAAATTTGATAACAACAAGCAGAAATGGCTTGCAACTGAAAGGCATGGAAATAAAAAGAACCAAACTGGATGTGGATTTATATTACGAAAACGATTTTAAGGAAGTAGATGCGTTGATACGAAAAAGGCTTAACCAGCAAGATGATAAAGGCATTGTATTGCTGCACGGCTTGCCAGGCACCGGCAAAACTACTTACCTGCGCCATTTAATTGGCAAAATAAAAAAGCGGATATTGTTTTTATCGCCCGGCGCAGCAGCAAATATTATGGATCCTGAATTTGTTGATTTATTGATTGAGAACCCAAATTGTGTACTGATAATTGAAGATGCAGAAAACATCATCATGGATAGAAAAATAAGTAACAACGCATCTGTATCGAACCTACTGAATATTTTGGATGGCTTATTAGCAGATTTTTTAAACGTGCAGATTATCTGCACATTCAACAATTCGTTAACACTGGTAGATAGTGCATTGCTGCGCAAAGGAAGGCCTATTGCAAAGTATAAATTTGGAAAATTAGGCATCAATAAATCGCAGTGTTTATCAACTACCATTAACGAGCCGATGACGATAGCGGAAATTGCTAACCGGCCCGAAAGAAAACAGCCCGAAGAAAGCGGGGAAGTTGTAGGGTTTAGAAGAACTATAGAAAACGTAAGTTGATAAAAATATTGATGATGCAAAGGCGTTATAACAAAAGCTTGCTTAACGGCAAGAAGGGTATTTGCTTGTCATTAGTAAACCAGGTGAGTGTTTAACAAAAAGCACCATAGTGCAGTAGTAATAACTATATGTATGCTTTTACTTTAATAACGCAGTACCCTCTTAAAATAGGGTTCGAATCCCTTACCGTCACCAACACACGGATAGCTCAATTGGTTAGAGCGCTATAGTAATAACCTAGAGGAGAAGTACACCGCTTTAACAAATGGTGACAGTAATTATAAAGCCGTTGCTATTTATCGTAACTAATTTTAAACGCATTCACAAAGAATGAACAAGAAACGAATTCAATTCCCTAAACACTTGGAACGAGCATATACATTGTGGTTGATTGTAGTACTTAGCAGTTGCATAGTTATTGGTAACACCCCTATAATTAATGCTGCATAACGGTTGCAAACGATACAATTGAAATTTAATCCCGTGAATAAGGAATGATAGAAAACAATGGCTTTATTTAAACCAAATTAAAAATGTAAAAATAGAAAGATGAAACAGGTAAAAATCAATACTTACCAAATTGGATTGGTATTCAAAAATGGCGTGTACAAAAAATTGTTGGCTGCAGGCAATTACTGGTTGTGGGTTAGTGAAAAGTAATGGTGTATGATGTAACAAAACCTTTTGTTGCCCCGATAGGATTAAACATTTTATTGCAGGATGAAGCACTGGTAAATATGTTACGGGTGGTTGAGGTAACCGATAACGAAATAGCATTGCAATATGAAAATGGCTTATTGAAACAAGTACTAAACGCTGGCAGGTATGCCTTTTGGAAAAGTGCCGTTAACTACGAATTCGTGAAAGCTGATATTAGCAAAATTGACATCACCGAAAAGATCAGTAGGACTGTATTGCAAAGCAAATTGGTAGCGCCGTATGTACGGGCATATACAGTAGAAAGTTATGAAAATGCCGTGTTGTTCATTGATG
>JAYVUJ010000026.1:0-9843 GCA_043788035.1 Ferruginibacter sp.
TATGCATGTAAGCCCGGAGCTGATGGTATTGGCTATTGGTGCAGGCAGCTTAATGTGCTCGCATGTAAACGGTACCGGTTTTTGGATGTTTAAAGAATATTTTGGGCTTAGTGTAAAAGATACTTTTAAAACCTGGACGGTAATGGAAACCATTGTTGGCATTACAGGTTTATTGGGGGTATTGGCTTTGAACCTATTTTTGTAATTAATGGCTGTACAACAACCGCCATCAAGCAAACATGGATTATTATATTGGCCTTGATATAGGCACAAGCTCTACCAGGGCTGTTGCATTTAATGCAAACGGTGAAACTTTGGCGCAACACGCTATACATTATCCTATACTGCATCCGGCAGAAGACAGGAGCGAGCAAGATCCGGCGGTAATATTAGCTGCAGCAATAAGCTGCCTTCAATATACGGCAGCACAACTACTTCAACACAACCCTATACTGGTAAGCTTTTCGGCTGCTATGCATAGTTTAATACTGGTAGATAAGCATGATGCTTTATTGACTGATTGCATTATTTGGGCAGATAACCGTGCCAGCAAACTAGCAGTTGCACTAGGAGACACAACACTGGGTAAAAGCTTTTATCAGCTAAGCGGCGTGCCGGTACATGCTATGTCGCCGCTTTGCAAAATAGCTTGGCTTAAAGAAAATGAACCCCTTCTTTTTAATAAGGCCGCCAAGCTTATCGGCATTAAAGAATATATTTTTTACCAGCTTTTTGGTAAATATATTATTGATACAGGCATTGCATCTGCAACTGGTTTACTAAACATCCATCTATTGCAATGGGAAGAAAGCATACTGGCTTATACAGGTATTGGGCATGCTCAACTATCTGCCATTGTACCAACTACGCACATTGAATATTTACCACAAGAACAGGTTACAGGGCAAAAAGTATTAAGCGCTTTTAAAAACACCGCCTTTGTAATTGGCAGCAGCGATGGAGCGTTGGCAAACCTTGGCAGTGGCGCTACTAAAGAGGGTTCTATGGCCGTTACCATTGGTACCAGCGGTGCTGTTAGGGTTGTAACCCAACAAGCAATAACAGATGCCGATATGCGGACTTTTTGTTACTGCCTAACTGGCCGCCAATACATTGTAGGCGGCGCTAGTAACAATGGCGCAGTAGTTATTCAATGGCTAAAAGAAAATATACTGCAAAATAACAGCTCTTTTGACACATTTTTAGATAGCGCTGAAGTAATACCAGCGGGCTGTGACGGGCTGCTATTTTTACCCTATATTTTAGGAGAGCGTGCTCCCATTTGGAATTCTACTGCTAAAGGCGTATTTTTTGGATTAGATGTAAGCCATACAACTGCCCATTTAGTAAGGGCAGCCTTGGAAGCCATAGTGTACAATATCTATGCTATTGGTAAAATTTTGATGGAAAAAAAAACAGTGGTTATTATTCATGCCAATGGTGGCTTTACAGATAATACCTTTTGGATACAGCTACTGGCAGATATGTTTGCGTTGCCAGTGTATGTACCAGCAGTTGAAGAAATATCTGCTTTGGGCGCTGTTATTATTGGTATGCAGGCACTCAAAATACCCAGTACCTTCCAGCAGCCGGCAGGAAAAATTTACCAGCCCAATGCAGCCAACCATGCAATATACCTGGCGCAATTTGCTAAATGGCAGCGATTGTATGAAGCGGTAAAAAGTGAGTTTTAAAATTATTTTGTTTCAGATAAAAAAACTTCAGGCACCTTTTTTACCGGGCGTATTATCATCCTCATGGATTGGTCTTTTGTAAAGTAAGCTACCATCCAATTGTAAAAGGTACGCAGCTGGTTGCGGTAACTAACCAGCGATAATAAATGGATGAAAAGCCATGCCAGCCACGCTATAAAACCATTCATATGTATACGTGGGCTTGGTATATCCACCACTGCTTTATTGCGCCCAATTATGGCCATAGTGCCTTTATCTTTATAAGCAAATGGCTTTAGCAGCTTGCCCTCTTCCATTGCCTTAAAATTGGTTGCTAAATTAATACCATGTTGTATGGCTACCTGCGCTACCTGAGGGTGGCCATTAAGGAACTTGGCATCCGAGGTTTGATAACTTGTATCGCCTATTGCATAAATATTGGTTGTGCCTTTTACCTTATTAAATTCATCCACTATCATCCTTTTGTTATACCCGAAACTTGCTGCTGGTATGCCTTCAAAAGTTTTTCCAGTAACGCCGGCTGCCCAAATAAGGCTTTTTGTTTCAATGCTTTCGCCGTTGGAAAATAGTACCTGCCCATCCACATAATCTTTAACCTGGCAGTTAAGTTTTATTTTTACGCCAAGTTTCGTTAATGCCTCAAAGGTGTCGTGCTGGCTTGCGGTGCTCATGGGTGCTAATACAACTTTACCACCATCGACTAAATAAATTTCGCCGCCCTTGCCAGATAGCATGGGGTATTCTTTACGCAATATGCCATTTTTCATTTCTGCAAACATACCTGCTAGTTCAACCCCGGTTGGGCCGGCGCCGGCTATTACTATAGTTAGCAATCTTTTTATTTCTAGCGGATCGGTTGTAATGGTGGCTTGCTCCATTTGCTCCAATAAACGGTTGCGCATTTCCAGCGCATCAGATAAAGTCTTCATTGGTATGGCATGTTGCTTTACGTTTTCCATACCAAAATAATTGGTTTCTACACCGGTTGCAAATATTAACTGGTCGTATTGAACTTCTCCATCTTCCAGCACAATTTTATTTTGTTCGGGTACTATTTTTTTTACATCGCCCAGGCGGAAACCGATGTTGTGTTTGCCCGCAAATAATTTTCTAAATGGATAGCTGATGCTGGTAGGGTCTAAAAAAGCCGTTGCAACCTGGTATATAAGCGGGGCAAAAAAGTTATAATTATTTTTATCGACCAGCATTACTTCAAAGCCTTTTGAATTGGCTAATGCCTTAGCAAGGTTAACGCCTCCAAAACCACCTCCTATTATAACTATTTTCATTTATTATTTATTTTTAAATTGAAAGCTGCTAATGTTAACAATTAAAAGGTATAACAATTTTTGCTTTCAAATTGTTGAAACAATATTTTTATCAAATTCGATACCGCTTTTTATTTTCATTGAGGCTGGCAACTTTAAGTTGGGCATAATAATTTCTGTACCGGACGTGCCCTGCGGGAGGGATAGCAATGAAAATCCTTTTTGCGGAATACTTTCCACATCAGCAGGCTACTACTGCAAAAAGATTACAGTGGGTAGCCCGGTCCCTTGCCGCTGCAGCTTATGGTACGCCCTAACTATTTTACTTATGGTAAGAATTATACGTTTAAAAAATACGGTTAGCTTTTAATCGCTATTATCCATATTTAATTTTTGGTGATAGGCCCCTGCACCGATGTATAGCGCAAAACAAGCGATGGCAGTGTCTTTCAGCATGCTGATGAGTGCCATTTGTTTTGCTTCTGCATTGCTGGCATCGATAAAATTTGGTAAATGAATGGTTAGTACAAAAATAAGAAGCAAGCCTGCCAGGATATAACCTGCGGCTTTTACCATTGTATTGGTTAAAAAGGCAAGCGCTACCAATATAAATGCTGCGCCTACAAAATATACCCAGATGATGCCGCCGGGCAAAAATGCGGGAACGTAATTAACGAGGTCTCTGGGATGGGCAAAATGAAGTATGCCGAAAATAATCATTACAAGGGATAGTAAATAAATGGATATTCTGGATATTACGTGTTGATATTTCATGATGGCAAGTTTAGAGATAAAAGTTACAACATATAAAATGGGGTTGCAAGTGTTTCAAGGATAATCTTTTACCCCTAAGCCCCGAAGGATGGTTATTTTGGGGCCCTCCCTTTTTTTGCAGGTTTTTGCTATAGGTACAAAAAAACCGCCCGTGTTAGTGGGCGGTTTGCTCCTATAATTTTGCTGTTTCTTTTATGCTTCTATTACCTGGTTCCTTAGCAGGTCTTCAAACTCATCTTTGCGGCGGATTAGTTTTGCTTTGCCATCTATAAGCAGTACTTCGGCGGGTTTTAGGCGACTATTGAAGTTGCTGCTCATTTCGAAACCGTAAGCACCTGCGTTGTAAAAAACAAGGTAATCGCCTTCGCGTACTTCATGCAATTTCCTGTCCCAGGCAAAGGTATCTGTCTCGCAAATATTACCTACGATGGTGTAGATGCGTTCGGCGCCTTTGGGATTGGTAATGTTTTCAATATGGTGGTAGGCATCGTACATCATGGGCCGTATTAAATGGTTAAAGCCGCTGTTTACGCCTACAAAAACTGCAGCTGGCGTTTGTTTGATGACGTTTGCCTTTACTACAAAATAACCGCACTGGCTTACTAAATATTTGCCCGGCTCAAACCATACCTGCAATTTTCTGCCGGTTTCTTTTTCAAATTCCGCAAAGGCTACGGCTACTTTTTCGCCTAGTGCTGCAACATCTGTTTCGGCATCGCCGGGTTGGTAGGGCACTTTAAAGCCGCTGCCTAAATCTACAAACTCCAGGTTGGGGAAATGTGTTGCCAGGTCGAACATTACTGCAAGGCCTTCTAAAAAAACATTGATATCTTTTATTTCGCTACCGGTGTGCATGTGTATGCCGGTAACATTTAAGTTGGTTGATTTTACAATGCGTTCTATATGGCGCATCTGGTGGATGGAGATACCAAATTTGCTATCGATGTGCCCGGTGCTGATCTTGAAATTTCCGCCGGCCATAATGTGCGGATTTAACCGGATGCATACTGGGTATGAGTGCCCGAACTTGTTGCCAAACTGTTCAAGGATAGAAATATTATCAATATTAATGTTGGCACCTAAATCTTTTACGGCTACTATCTCTTCAAAATCTACACAATTGGGGGTGTACAAAATATCTTTAGGATCAAAGCCGGCCATAATACCTAGCCTTACTTCGTTGATGCTTACACAATCAAGCGAAGCGCCTATTGATTGTACATACTTTAAAATATTTACGTTGGTGAGTGATTTACAGGCATAGAAAAAACGGGCATCGCAACCGGCAAAACCCTTTTGCAATTTTTTGTACTGCGCTGCAATACGTTCTGCATGATAGATGTAAACGGGAGTGCCAAATTCATCAGCAATCTCAATTAGTTGCTCGTGGGTTAAATTTTTCGCCATTGCTATTTTTGTTTTTTGTTTGGTGTTTATTGAACGGTGATATTTGTTGTTTGGTGTTTATTGTTTTTGGTTACTATACCCTGGCTATTTAAAATCACTTTTATTGCTGCCAGCTAATGTTTTTTTTACTGCATTCCAACTCATAAAAAAAGGTATGAGAAACAATCTTCGTCATACCTTTTTAAAAAATATTATTTTAGGTTTATGATTCGGGTTGTTGCGCTTTATCCTGTTTCGGCTTATCTTCTTTCTTAGTTAAATCAATATCGGCATTAGCTTCAGTGTTTTCGCCTTGCTTTTCTTCGGGCATGCCCATCTGTTTTTCTGCTTCGGTTATTGTTTCGTCTGCTATTTCGGTTTCTTCCATTTCTATTGCGGTAAAATTATTCGCTTCTACAGTAATCGCAGGTTCTTCTATAATAATTCCTTGTTCTTCTATACCATCATATCCGGATGTTTCTCTGTTGTCATTTTCGGGTATATCAACAATACTTTCCGGCACTTCTGCAGTGTTGTCATTTTTAATAGAGGGTTCTCTGGTATCGTTGTTATAAATTGTTTCGGAAGTAACTAATTCTTCTTGCTGCTGGGGCTGATGGTTTACCAAAGTTGCCTGCACCAGTTCTTCCATCAGCACTTCGTTTATTTTTGGTAAATCTGCTGTGCTGTTGATGCCAAAATAATCCATAAAAGATTTAGACGTTGCATAAATCAAAGGCTTGCCAACAGCATCTTCATTTCTTCCGGAGATAATAACTAAATCTTTTTCCAATAATTTCTGTACAGCATAATCGCAGTTAACACCGCGGATGGCTTCCATTTCGCTTTTAGCAATAGGCTGCTTATACGCAATGATAGCAAGGGTTTCAATGGCTGCGGTAGAAAGGCGTTTTAAAAATTTATCGCCATTTAACTGTGCTACTGTTTTATGGTATGCTGGCTTTGTTAAAAACTGCCATCCCCCGCCACTTTGTTTTAACTCAAAAGCATAAAACTCCGAGCTGTATTTTTCGTGTATACCTTCTACAGCAGCATCAACCTGTTCAATGGTGGCCCTATCTTCAATAAAACCCAACGCATTATTAAGCAGCTCAACCAGCTCATTATTAATGAGCGGCTTGTCACTTGCAAAAACCAAGGCTTCAATATGTGGTATTATTTGAGAAAGTTCCATACTTTTAATTAGCTAATCTGCTAATGTGCTAGTTAGCTAATGAATACAAGATATCATGAATTTTGATAGTGTTACAAATTTGAATAACAGACAATTGACATTTTAATGCTTTCAAGTAAATGAAATAAGCTAACAATTTAAAAAAGTAGCGCATTAGCAAATAAGTGCATTATCTAATCAGAAGCTACCCATTTAATGCTGCCGCACCACTTACAATTTCTGTTAATTCGGTTGTTATGGCCGCTTGCCTTGCACGGTTATAACTTATCTTCAATGATTTTAGTAACTCGTTTGCGTTATCGCTTGCCTTATCCATAGCCGTCATACGGGCGCCGTGTTCGCTTGCGTTGCCGTCTAAAACTGCTTTAAATAACTGTGTATTTAATATTTTCGGCATCAATTCACTAATTAATATTTCTTTGCTAGGTTCAAAAATAAAATCGGCATTTGCTTCGCCTGCCTTTTTTTGCACCCTGCTTACCGGTAAAAATTGTTCAGCAATAAATGTTTGTGTGCCAGCATTTTTAAATTCGCTGTACACCAATTCAACCGCGTCTATTTCTGCGTTAGCAAAAGCATCCATGGCATATTTGGCGGCTGTTTGTACCCTGTCAAAGCTTAAACCGGTAAAAATATCCCA
This sequence comes from Ferruginibacter sp., assembly GCA_043788035.1. Lineage (GTDB taxonomy): Bacteria > Bacteroidota > Bacteroidia > Chitinophagales > Chitinophagaceae > Ferruginibacter. The sequence continues at coordinate 6,958 of JAYVUJ010000026.1, forward strand.
GTAAGCATCTACTACTTTAAAGCCATTTTTTGTAAAATGCTCATAGCCTTTTTTACCAATGGGCAAAACCGTTACATTGCCTTTTTGATGCTGGGCAGTGTATTTTTCAAATATTTGCTGGCGGGTTAATTTTATAAGGTTGCTATTGTAGCCGCCGCATAAGCCCCTATCGCTGGTAACTACTATAATCAATATTTTTTCAACTGGTCTTTCAGTTGCTAATGCTACTTTTAAGTCACCATCGCTATTGCTAATTATATTGCTTAGCATCTCCTGTAGCTTTTGTGCATAAGGGCGCATTTGTGTAATTGCATCCTGTGCACGGCGCAGTTTTGCGGCACTTACCATTTTCATGGCTTTTGTAATTTGTTGCGTGCTTTGTACGCTTTTAATACGGTTGCGTACTTCCTTTAAGGCTCCAGACATGTAAATTAATTAATTAACTTTTAAGTTTTCGGATGGCAAAGGTATGGCAAAAACGCTAAATGATACGGGCATTTTAAACAAAAAAGCTAATACTAGGGGTTTAACTGTAGCAAAAAATAAATTTACAAACCATTTTTTAAAAAAATTTTTATAAAATCAAAATAAATGCAATATGATTTACGTTACTACCTATATTGCACTACTTAAGCACCTTTTTTATGGAGGTTTACAAATGCAAGAAATATCATTTATTTAATTGTTATTTTGAGTGTAGCAGTTTTAAGCAAATCCATACCCCACAAATTATTAAACATAGTTTTTAAAAACCATAATTATTTTTTTTTATAATGGTAATAGCCTTAGACATTTTACTTACATTATTGCTTGAACTACCCCTTATTGCCCTTTTTTTTAAAAAGAAAAAACGCTGGGCTGCAGTAATGTACGGTTTTTTTATTATCCTGGTTACCTGGCCAATAGTACATATTATAAAAATGAGTACAGAAATTAGTAGTAATGTTATTGAAGTTGGCGTAGTAATAGCTGAAGGCCTTACCTTATGGATACTTACAAATTGCGGATGGAAAAAAGGATTTTTAATCTCTATTGTAATCAACTGTTCTAGCTTTTTTATTATGAAAACAATTACGCTAGATCCGGACATGCTGCAAAACAAGCCTAATATCGTTATCCATTAATATCTTTCTAAATAGTTTCAGCCCTAATTGGGCGGGCATATCACCTTATGTGGAAACTTCCCCTATAAGCTACTAGCTAAAAAGGGCCTTTAATTTTATTACTGGTACTATTTAGCCCAACTCCTATTATTCCCAATTGCGTTTTTTAAAATGTCACTTTAGCTGCTTGCGCTATGCCAGCCCACATTTTCGGCGTTATTAACGTTAATTATCGGTGCTGCAATGTTATAGCCGTAATTATTTACCTAGCCCTAAATATATTAAATCCGTTACGGGTAACAACCTTAATTACAGTTGCACATTAACAAAAACTTTTCGGCTACTTCCTTTTTCAGTTTTAGCTGCAAGTAAATAACTGTTAACTAATTTGTACCTTCGATGCCCTGTCAATTTGGCTTTGACATTATTTAAGCACCATATTTGACATTATAAACCACCTGATTTAATTATTTATATTATACCATAACTTAAAATTTATGATAGGCTTTTTATCGAAAATATTTGGCGGCAACAAAAGCGACAAAGATGTAAAAAAAATCAGTCCGCAAGTTGAAGTAATCAACGGTTTTTTTGCGCAATACCAATCTCTTAGCAATGATGGGCTGCGTAACAAAACAGTAGAATTTAAACAACGCATAAAACTACACCTGGCTGGTATTGATGAGCTGATAGAAAGCAAAAAATTAGAAGCCGAAAATTTGCCTGTTACAGACATTACACAAAAAGATGTTATTTACCAGGAAATTGATGCCCTTAAAAAAGACAGGGATAAGAAAATAGAAGAAATATTATTACAGATTTTACCGGAAGCATTTGCCGTAGTAAAAGATACAGCCCGTCGTTTTAAAGATAACATTGCACTTGAAAGTACCGCTACAGAATTAGATAAAACATTAGCTGTAAAGAAAAAATACATCCGCATTGAAGGCGATAAATCTTTTTTTAGCAATACCTGGATAGCCGGTGGTGGCGATGTAACTTGGAACATGCTGCACTACGATGTGCAGTTGATTGGCGGCATGGTTTTACACAGTGGTAAAATTGCAGAAATGGCTACTGGTGAAGGTAAGACGCTGGTGAGTACTTTGCCTGCATACCTAAATGCGCTAAGCGGCGAAGGTGTTCATATAGTTACTGTAAATGATTATTTGGCAAGAAGGGATAGCGAATGGAACGGGCCTATTTTTGAATACTTAGGGCTTACAGTAGATTGTATCGATAAGCACGAACCTAACGGCGATGCAAGAAGAGCGGCTTATAATTCGGATATTACTTATGGCACCAACAACGAATTTGGCTTTGATTACTTGCGTGATAATATGGTGCATAGCCCCGATGAAATGGTTCAGCGCAAGCATCATTTTGCTATGGTAGATGAGGTAGATAGTGTATTGATTGATGATGCCCGTACCCCTTTAATTATCAGCGGTCCTGTTGGCCATAGCGATAATACCCAACAATTTTTTGACCTTAAGCCGCGTATTGAAAAGCTATTGGATGCACAGCGCAAAGCTGTAAATCAGTTTTTAATTGATGCAAAGAAAAAAATAGCCGAAGGCAACGACGACCCTAAAGATGGTGGTTTATCGTTATTTAGGGCGCATAGGGGCTTACCAAAAAATGGCGCTTTAATTAAGTTTTTGAGCGAACCTGGCATGAGGGTAAAACTACAGAAAAGTGAAAACTATTATTTGGCAGACCAGCAAAAAGAAATGCCGAAGGTAGATGAAGAACTATACTTTCAGATAGATGAAAAAAATAA
>JAYVUJ010000027.1:0-2007 GCA_043788035.1 Ferruginibacter sp.
AAGCGGGGCATGTATTCGCATTGCGAAAATGGTGGCTGGATTTTAGGGCATTTGATTGATGGTACCCAGGCTGAATATGTAAGGATCCCTTTTGCTGATAATAGCTTATACCACATACCTGAAGGAAGCGATGAAGAAGCATTGGTGATGCTAAGTGATATTTTGCCGACTGGTTTTGAATGCGGCGTATTAAATGGCAAAGTACAGCCAGGCAATACGGTGGCTATAGTTGGTGCAGGTCCAATAGGCTTAGCAGCTTTGCTTACCGCACAATTTTATGCGCCAGCAGAAATTATTATGATTGACCCAGACGATAATCGCCTGGCCGTTGCCAAAAAATTTGGCGCTACCCATGTTATAAATGATGCCACCGAAAATACTATTGATAAAATAAATAAGCTTACAAATAAAAGAGGGGTAGATACTGCCATTGAAGCCGTAGGCATACCAGCAACATTCGAGCTTTGCCAATCAATAATAGGGGCGGGTGGTACCATTGCAAATGTGGGCGTACATGGTAAAAGCGTAGAGCTTCATTTAGAGGCTTTGTGGGCAAAAAATATAACTATTACAACAAGGCTGGTTGATACGGTTACAACACCCATGCTACTGAAAACCATTCAATCTAAAAAGCTAAATGCAAAGCAACTGATAACCCACCACTTTAAATTGAGCGATATTATTAGTGCCTACGATACGTTTGAAAACGGTGCCAGAGAAAAGGCACTCAAAGTAATTTTGATAAATGACTAATCGATTACTTTTAGAAAAAGAGTAGTAGAATAGTTGCAGGCAGTAATTATGCCTTCATTTTACGTAGGCGTTAATTCAAGGTAATATTAAATGCCTTTACTCTATCTCTTTCTTCTTCTTTTTAGAGGTAATGAGTAGGATTATGGTAAACCCAATTATATAATTCTTAAATAAACGGCATGGGATTAATCTCATCTAAAATATTGTAGCACAATTAATTCGTAAAACACCATAATTAAATAAGTTTAACCGGTAAACCGTTAATCGATTCTATTTTAATATTTTTATAAAAAACTTCCGCTCCTTCAGATTGAATTTGAATTTTACCTTTTGTTAATGGAGAAACATAGCCATTTTCAACCTTGCTGGAATGATACAGCACCATCATCACTTTGCCATTAATTACATGAACACTTGTATCACCAAAACAATATAGATCAACAGTATTCCATTGTCCTGAATTATTTTCTGCGTCACCAGCCTTGCTGCAATGGCGACCGATTAAACTAATAGCGCTAAAGTTATTTACAGCTCCATTTTTATCATACACATAACTGCTATCCATTTTTAAAACCGAAGGAATATCTTGTGTTGCTCCCGCTACACCCCAATAATCACCGCAGTTTCCTTCCTCAATCTGAAACTCCTGCGAACGCATCCATGCTCCATAATCAGCTCCATTTTTTCCTGTAGCGAAATATAATAATCCGCTATCTTTTTTCTTATTTTTCTTTTGTCCCCAGGTTAACTTACCCCATTTAAATTGTAGCTGCAAATGAAAATTAGAAAACTCATTTTTGGTGGCAATACCACCCCATTGCTCACCCGAAATACGGATAATATGTTGTCCGTTTTGCTCAACAACGCTAAAAACTTTCTTTGGATCATTGTTTAATCCTACCGGTTCATCATTTATTATTTTACCCGAATCATTCAAAGGTGGCCCAATGTAGGTATCCCATCCAGTTAAATTTTTACCATTATATAAATTGGTCCAATTATTTTTTTGAGCGCTTATTTTTAACACCCCTATTGCTACAATAAATATTACTGTAAACGTTGTTTTTAAATTAATCATATTATAACCTTATATAATGAATAAAAAGGCAGCTACCATTTAAACAAAAGCTAACTGCCGGAATTAAATTAATCAAAAAATTAAGCATTTTTAATATTACTTAAGCGTACTCATATCAATAACAAAACGATATTTTACATCATTGTTAATCATCCTTTCGTAGGCTTCATTAATAT
>JAYVUJ010000028.1:0-5258 GCA_043788035.1 Ferruginibacter sp.
ATAAGGTCAAAATTGTTGCCTTGTTCATCTGTAAATTTAAGTTCGTAACTGTGTAAGGCAACCCTGCTTAACATTGGCCTTTCTTCTTCATCGTGCTTGCTTAGCTTAAATTTCTTTTTAATAGCAGAAAGCAAAACAGGCTTACCATCTCCATATAAAGGGTCGCATACAATTGGATGCCCAATGTTTTTTGCGTGTACCCTTATCTGGTGTGTTCGTCCGGTATGCAATTGAAATTTTACCAAAGAGTACTTCCCCAGGTTTTCTACTACTTCATAATCGGTTAAAGAAGGCTTGCCTTTTTTGTTGATTACCATTTGCCCTTTAAAAACCGGATGCTCCATTATAGCCGCATCTATGCTACCAGCCTTATGCGTGGGTGCACCATGTACAAGGCCCATATAAAATTTTGCTACGCTCCTATCTTCAAATTGCTTGGAAAAAAATTTATGCGTTGCCTCCTCTTTTGCAAATAAAATAATGCCGCTGGTTTCTTTATCCAACCTATGAATAGTAAATATGCTACCGTACTTTTCCAGCAATTTATCTTTTAAAGAAGGCTCGCTCTGCATCCTATCCGGAATAGATAGCACACCTGCAGGTTTATTAATGGCAATGAAATTGTCGTTCTCAAAAATGGTAATATCACTTAAGTTTTTTAATGCGGCAATTGGTACGATTGACCTTTTTGGCACAATAATATTTTCTTTATTTTCTTTAGTCATCGCCCTTGTTATTTGAAGCTTTATCTTTTGGAATAATTTTTTTATGGGATGCGTTCAAGTATTTTAATAAGCGTACTTCTTTTTCTGCTAAAAAACGCCATTTGCCACGTTCAACATTTTTCTTGGTAAGTGTGGCGTACATAACCCTGTCCAAACCCTTTACATCATAGCCTAAATGTTCAAAAATGCGGCGCACAATCCTGTTTCGCCCGCTATGTATTTCAATGCCGATAACCGATTTATCTTTAGCATCTGCATAAGCAAGCGAATCCGCTTTAATTATGCCATCTTCCAAAACCAAACCGTTTAATATTTTATCAAAATCAGCCTTAGTAAGGTTCTTATCTAATTTAACTTCGTACACCTTTGTAATATTATAACTTGGGTGCGATAACTTTTGGGTTAGCTCCCCATCATTTGTTAACAATAAAACGCCGGAAGTATTTCTGTCCAATCTTCCTACAGGATAAATCCTTTCTGTTGTAGCCATTTTAGTAAGCTGTAACACAGTCCTTCTTCCCTGAGGGTCATCTGTTGTAGTAATATAATCTTTAGGTTTGTTTAATAAAATATACACAAGGTTCTTGCTTACAAATAATTTTTTACCATTAAATTTCACCTCATCCCTTTCTGAAACTTTGAATGCCGGTTCTATAATTATAGTAGCATTTACTTTTACTTTTCCTTCTTTAATAATGGTAACCGCATCTCTTCGGCTACACACGCCACAATGTGCCAAAAATTTATTAAGGGGCATTAATACGTTGCTGATGGCAACAGGCTTACCAGAAGCTGTTTTTTTAACAGGCGGCTTTACTTCTGGCTGGGCATATTCCTTTTTAATATCCGCTATCTTTTCTGTCTGTATAAAATTACTTTCAATGGAAGCTATCTTGTCTTCCTTTTTTTGAGCAACAGATTTTGCTGGTGATTTTAAAGCCGCTGGCTTAGCAGCTTTTCCTTTAACAGGTGCGGTACCGCTCTGAGGCGATTGCGGTGCATTTCTCGCAGCAGCTTTCAACCTTCGTTTTTCTTCAAAACGAGCATCGATAGCTGTTGCCCTTTCTTTTTTTGCTTTCTTTTTTGCCTGTTTAAATTCTTCTTTAACTAAACTGTTCTTCTTTTTTGGAACAAACTTCTGGAAATGCGATTGGCTCATTTTTGTAGATTTTTACTGTTATTTCAACAGGAGTGAAATTCAAAGGTATTAAAAATAAATGCACAGAAGCTACAAATGCTATCCGCAGCTATTTTAGCCTTACAAATAAACCACCGCACAAGCTACCAAAAAACGGCAAAAAATAAATTGTATCAATTTCAAGCTGATAAATTAAAAGTAAATTTTTTATTCAGCTTCGGTTGTAAATATCGGTACTACCATAACAAATGAAAAAAGCACACCCTATAGCGGGCGTGCTTTTGTGGTAAGAGCGTTATAAATATTTTTCTTGCAGGTACGAAGTAACCGAGGCTAGCTTACTATTTGGCTTGTTGCTTGTGCATCCTTACTTTTTTCATTTCTTCCATTTTTGAAATTTGTTCAGGAGTCAAAATGCTTTTGAAGCTGTTTTTATTTTGTTCTCGCAAAGCCATCTTTTGGTCTTTCTTTTCAATACGGCTTAAATTGTCATTTTGTACTATAGCTTTATACTGTTCATGTTCGGCTTGCTTTGCAGTACTAATTTTTGCCACTTGTTCGTCAGATAAATTAAGCTTTGCTTTCATCTTATCCAATCTTTTGGCAGCCTTTGCCTCGTGCCTAACTTGCCTGTTATTTTTAATTTGCTCAAGCTTAATTTTTTGGTCAGGGGTTAAAATAGCCATCATCTTTTCTTTCTGCCCTTTACGCAAAGCCTCTTTTCTATCCCTTGATTCTTTGACTGTAATAGCCTCGTTTTTATTTACTTCGCCCAGTTGCTGTTTATAACTTTCGTGGCTGGTTTTTAGTTGGGCTTTTTGGTCGGCGGTAAGGTTTAATTCCTTCATCATTTTCCCTTTATGCTGCTTGCCATGGTTCTGGTGATTATGCTTCATTGACCTTGCTTCTTGTGCGCTGGCACTCATTATAAAAGCCCCTGCTACCATCATGCTAATAATAATCTTTTTCATAAATCTTTTATTTTAAATTGTATAAAATGATAGACCCCGTGATACATCCATAGTTTAATAACAAACTCTAATTAATGGTTAATCGAAAAAATGATGACAGCTAAAATCCCGATTCTCATATCTCAAAACTATATGTGCGCCCCTTCGGTCGGGCTATCCACTGCAATCTTTTTTGCGGGCGGCCAAACAAAAAAAGGATTTTCGTTTCTATCCCTGGCGCTTCAAACCGTATAGTATTATTTTTGGCAATAAAAAAATGGCTTAACTTTTTGCAGTTAGCCATTAATATATTGTGCTTTTAATTTTTAAAATTATCCTTTATTAGCAAGCTGCCCACAAGCCGCATCAATGTCTTTGCCACGGCTCTTTCTAATCCTTACGTTTACACGATTTTTTGCCAGGTGGTCAGTAAAGCGTTGTGTAGCTTCTTCATCGGGCTTGGTAAATTTAGCGCCTTCTACCTGGTTGTATTCAATTACGTTTACCAAATGCGTAGGTATTTGGCGGTAAACTTTTATCAGCGCTTCCGCATCGTCCATAGAATCATTAACGCCCTTAAATAAAATGTATTCCAGCGTTATGTCGTTCTTTGTCTTATCGTAAAAATAATTTAATGCTTCAACCAATGCGGCAATATTGTTGGTTTCATTAATAGGCATTATGGCATTTCGCTTTTTATCATCTGCAGCATGTAAAGACAAGGCCAGGTTAAAACGGACTTTATCATCACCCAATTGCTTAATCATTTTAGCCACGCCAGCAGTAGAAACAGTGATCCTTTTGGGGCTCATCGCCATGCCATCAATAGCAATTAATTTATCAATAGCCTTCAAAACGTTTTTATAATTAAGCAAAGGTTCGCCCATACCCATAAAGACTACATTGGATAATTTTTTATCAAAAGTCTTTTCTGATTGTTGGTTAAGCAAAGCAACCTGGTTGTAAATTTCATCATAATCCAGGTTACGCTTTCTTTCCATAGTACCTGTAGCACAAAATTTGCAACTAAGGCTGCAGCCAATTTGAGATGATACACAAGCAGTATTCCTTTTTTCGGTAGGTATCAATACGCCTTCTATCATGTGCCCGTCGAAAGTCATAAACCTCGATTTAACCGTGCCATCGCTACTAAATTGGGTAGCATTTACCGATAACGCAGGCATGGTAAATTTTTCAGCTATTTTTAAGCGAAGGTCTTTTGACAAGTCTGTCATTTCATCAAAGCTTTGTGCGCCTCTTTTCCAAATCCACTCATAAACCTGCTTGGTGCGGAATTTTTTTTCCCCGATTGTTTCAAAATATTTCACTAATTCATCCAAACTTAAGTGGCGGATGTTCTGTTTAACTGCTGTCATTTTGCAAAGATACCGCACTGTAGCGGCTTTTTGAAATACAAGTTATGTTTGGTAAGGTTAAAAGCAATAACCAGCAAATTTATTTCGGTCAGATAAATGCTTTTATATTAAACCTGATAGAGTAAGAAGAAAGCTACATCCTAGCAAAGAATAGCCTATAAGTTATTATTACAAAAAGTGAAAGGGGTGTATAATTTAAAGAAGTGAGCGGCAATGAGAAGGCATAATGCCACATTTTTATAAAAAGGCTTTAAAGCTTGTACAATAGTTTTTTTACTAAGCGATAATTAACGGCAATAGACAATGCAAGCAGCCCTAACGCTATAGCTATTACGCTCCAATCTACAAAAAAAGATAGTTCCTCTCTCGACGGCATTACAAAATGCTGGAAGCTCCAGTGCAATATTTCAGTTAAAAACAATGCAACTATAATGATGGTTACATATATAGGCACCCATTTTTTTGCTACCGTACGGCTTAACCATTTTGGCGAATAACCGAGTGTTAGCAATAGTTGCAGGTTGTCCTTACTTTTTGCTACCATCAATTGCAAGTAAAAAGAAAACAATACCATAGCTAATAAAATAACCAATACGCCAAAACCAGCCAGTCCGCTGACTATAGATTGCAGTACAGTTTTTACCCTGCCAAACTTTGTTTTGTCTTTATTTACATGGTAATCTTTTTGGGTAAGATAGCTGAGTAATTGCGGGTTGTTGGCATCCGTTGTTTTTAAAAAAACACGGCTTGCGATTACATTTTCTATCCCTTCCAGTTGTTTATTTTGCAACCCTAAAAAATTCTCAGGCACCAAAATGCTGTTTACCCTGTCACTAAAGCCAACTATCCTTGCCCGGTATTGCTTTTCGCCATTGTGCCCATGGCAACGTAAAAATATTGATATGGAAGAGGCAGTTTTTTCTGACATCTGCGGTAAATCCCAGCTAGGCGCAAATACATTGTACATCTCCAAAAAATCGGTAGAAAAAATAATAGGCACCATTTCGTCGCCTTCTTTCCAAATAAAGCTCGCCGGCACCGTATCTATAAATTTATCGTTCAATGCTTC
>JAYVUJ010000029.1:0-2260 GCA_043788035.1 Ferruginibacter sp.
AAAATAGGGCTCGACAATGTATTTTTGTACACCTATATAGCCCAAAGCCGTTTAAGCATCGATACGTCCATAATTGGTGGCAATGGCGGCAGGGTAGGCCCAGGCACTGGCTCAGTGTTTAATGATAACCGCTCTGGCATACAGCAGCAGTCTGTTGAAAACCTAAAGTTGCATGGCACGCATGTGCTATCCAGCCACTTGCTGTTCGACTGGGCGGGCGTCTATTCTAACGCCATCCAAAAATCGCCCGATAGGGCACAGGTATCTACAAATAAGTTAATTAATCCAGATTTTACAAGCACGCCCGATTACTTGTATACTGTATCAAGGATATGGCAAAAGAGCGGCAATAAAGATGTAAGCGTGCTTGCAAACCTAGCCTATAAAACAGGCTTGGGAAAAGGTAGTTCCATAGAAATAAAAGCCGGTGGGTTGTACAGGCATAGTACCCGCCACAATATACAAAATGAGTACACGCTAAGGCCTACGCCAACAGCAACCGGAGGCAAAAGCCCATTTATGGATATTTATTCTGTTGATTGGCTGGTGTATAATGTAACAGGTTCTTTAGCTAGCGATAAGGCTAATTATACAGCCTATGAAAATATTGCCGCCGGGTACGGGCAGGTTAAAATAGTGCTAAATAATGTTGATATAACGGGTGGCCTTAGGGTAGAAGGCACCGAGCAGGGGTACGATACGCATCCCGTTGTGCTGGACATCCGCAGCAATGCTAAAAAAACTTATACGGATGCATTGCCAAGCATTCAGCTAAAATTTAAATTAACCGAAAAGTCTAATATCCGGGCATCTTATTTTAAATCTATTTCACGCCCTGCGTTATATGAGCTGGTACCAACGCCAACTTTTGGAGAAAGTACGGATGTTACCGGCAACCCGGATGTAAAGCATTCTGTAGCTGATAACTATGATATTCGGTATGAGTTGTTCCCTAAAAATGAAGAACAATTATTTATTGGCGCATTTTATAAAAATATAAATAATCCCATAGAATTTGCCTTAACAAGTTTAGAAAGTGGGCAAGCCAATACATCGCCGCAAAATTTTGGCACAGCAAAAGTAACCGGCGCAGAAATTGTTTATACTAAGTATTTTGGCAAAATCGGGGTATCGGGTAATTACACCTACACTTATTCAAACATAAATACGCCCAAAGTATATACTTTTAAAAATGATGCTGGTGTAGATACCTCTGTACAAAAATTACAAAGCAGGCCACTGCAAGGGCAAACAGGCAATGTGGTAAATGTTTCTTTGTTGTATAAAAACGACCATCGCAAAACCTTTGTGCAACTGGCCTATACCTATACTAGTAAAACACTGGCACTTGTGTACCCCAATTACGGCTATGATTATTACCAGCAGCCACAATCTTTTTTATCCTTATCTGGCGAGCAGCAGGTACATAAACATTTTGTGCTAACTGCCAAATTGAACAACCTGCTTAACACGCCCACTACAATTAAGATTGGCGGCCTGGTACAATCCAAAGACATCTATAACCTCAGTTTCAATATCGGTTTCCGTTATTCACTTTAATTAAAAAATATTCCACATGCTAACAAAATATAGTCAACTATTTATAAAAGCTTTTTGCGCATGCCTGCTGTTAAGCGCTTGCAGTAAAGAGGAAACAACAACATTTACACAAATAAAAATTCCTTCGTCCAGCCCTATCTCGCCAGGCGATATCAGCGGTTTTTTAAAGGGTACTTTACTAACAGGGCAAACCTATACTGTTACCGCCGATGTTACCGTTAAAAAAGGCGATACCCTTGCCGCACAACCCGGTGCCATTGTAATTGTAAAAAACAATGCGCAGTTTAATGTACAGGGCGTGCTACAATTATTAGGGTCTAAGGAACAGCCTATTTTTTTTAATTCCGATTCAAAGCAGCCTGGTACCTGGGGCGGTTTTCAATGCGATAGCGCTCAGGCAATTACCATTAAATGGGCACATATTGATAATACCGGCGGGCCAGACGCGAGCGGAAGCGCAAGGAGGACAATTATTGTAAAAAGTGCAATTGCGGTAGATATAGAAGATTGCTGGTTTACCAATGGGCAAGATGATTTGATGGCGCTTTTTAACGCCACAGTAACTATCCTTAGAAATACCATCAGCTCTTCGGGAAGTACCGATGGCGAAGGCATCAATTTAAAATCCGGCACAAAAGGCGTGGTTGCTTACAACGTTATTTTTAGCCAGGCAGGAAGCGGCATAAAATTGGAAACCAGC
>JAYVUJ010000030.1:0-5688 GCA_043788035.1 Ferruginibacter sp.
TTTTTAAAATGGATAAAAGCATCGCCATTGGTATGCGCTGCGCCAAAATAATGCAGGTTCAATTTTTCGCCCCCAATGTTTTCGCTCCATAGCGCACTAAAAGTTTGGTCGGGATACAGTTGCTGGTCTTCGTTCTTTTTTTCTACTGCAACCCTTTGTTGGTTTATTTTAGAGTTGGTGTGTGCCAGCACATTTTTCACCAATCCTTTGTAAGCAATATTGCCAGCACTATGGTCTGCATGATGGTGCGTATTTATCAGCAAGCGGAAAGGCTGCCCGCTACGTTTTTTCAGTTCATCTATCAAATGCTGCGATTGTTCCGGAAATTCAGCGTCCACCACCACAATACCATCTTTAGAGATCATGAATAATATGGTGCCACCTTTTTCAGTAAATACGCCCATGTTGTCAGTAAGCATTTTTATTTTCCATGCCGGGTCTGCTAAAAATTCAGCTATTGTTTTGTTGCTTAAAAGTGCCAGTCCGGCAATTATAAAAGTGGTGTTTTGTATAAATTTTCTCCGTTGCATATTGGTGTTTTTTATGCTTAAATTTAAGTTGTGAAGGTAAAAGATAGATTAATCTAATGCCCAGCCAGTAACATTACAAAAATACTATAACGCCGTAAGCATTAAATTAGTTGTGTTTTTAAATAATTGTTAGTTTGTAATAGAACCTACTCAAACGGGCGTTAAATATATATTTATAGTACATACTTTCAGCATCGCCTTACTGCTTTTTATTATGCCAAAATTGACAAGTTTATTTTGAAATTGCCTGCATAAATTACAATTATAAAATAATTAGGCAATTTTTAAAACTGTATAAATTATTCCTTATCGTCTAACAGATTGAGGGTACATTTCAAATTTTCGCTTTATTAACCAGCATCCTATTGCTTATTATTAAATTAGCCCACTGGGGTCAAATATATCTATCATATGTTACAAAAAGGGGTTAACCGCTGGGCAATGTCATGTAGTCAGAAGAAAATTATAGCACTACCATTGCTCCGCTGAAGCAATTACGTTGCTGTGTTTTTGGTCCTACAAACAGGCTATGTCGCTGGCATAAGGGTTCATGGTGTTTGTAATAGGCTGATACATTTTTGAAGTTATCAATAGTATATTCCTAAACCAAAGGACAATGCCCGCTGGGATAAAATATAAATTTAACAAGAGCTATAATAGGCAAACCCTTACGGACAAAATAAACGAAAATTTGAAATGTACCCCAAATTGATTTTGCATAAATATCGAAAAAATAATTTTTAAATCAAAGTATTTGACAAATTTATTTTGATAATAAAGCAGTTATTTAGGTACTAATTTAGTAAGTGGTATCCTGCGCAGATTATGTGATAATTGGCTGGTTGCCAATAGTACAGGAGTTTGCTGAATTATGGCGTAGTTGCGGGTTTCAATAATAAGTAACAGATATCTAATAAGGCCATATTTTCAATGAATGCTTCAAAATATTTAAAAAAGTACCTGGCAGGTATATTTAATACGGTCAATTTGTTTGCTATAATCGTTCCCATTAGCTTGTATTCTACCTATTATTTTTTCAAATCTTTTCACAAAATCTTTTTAATTAAATCCATAAAAAGGTTACTGATCGCTTTGGAATTTATGTATGCTTTTTTTTAAGCATGGCATTCGTTTTGTTGCTTTTGATTTACTCGTTTAAATTTTGTGATCCGTTAAAATTCAAGTCTCTCACTATGAAAAAAAATATCCCTATACACTTGTTAATACTGGTAGCCACCATGAATATGTAAATTACTTTTTTAATTTATTTGGCGCAATGGTTAAAGACAACAAGGTAGAAGTAGTACGTTTTATTGATGAAGCTGGTATTTTTAAGCCTATTGATTTTAGGATATTGTGCGAGCCGATACCAAAGGATTAAAAGGTACGTATGAATACCTCTCAGGCTATTATTTTTTATGCAATTATTTATTTTATTAGCAGCAACCTGCTGGATAAGAAAGAAGAGATATACCTTAAAAAATTCTTGCAGGAAGATGCCTCCGGGTTTGTAGTAATCAAAGGAAAATTATTAAGCTTTGGCAGCGTAATCACCAAACTATTGCAGAATAAGTTTTTAAACAATGATGCCCATTTTTATCTGCAGTAAAAAATATACAGCAAATTTATATTTTAAATTAAGGCTCGTTTACAATTTGATTAAAGGATAACATACATTAGACTACAGGCAAATTGCAGGGTCTTTTGCTTGGAATGCTATTTGTTATAAAATAAATATAGCTGCATAAAAAACACTTATGAAGAAAAAGAAACGGAATTTTTTTAAGATTATCCGAGGCTACCTGCATAGTGGAAAAAGCTCCCTGAAAAACCGCAGTAAAAGAATGCGACGCTTGTGAAGCCGAACATGGCTATCGTATTGGCTGACACAACAAAAAAGCCTGTTAGAAATTAAGAATTAAAAATTAAGAATTAAAAATTAATGCCGTTAAGTTAATCGTTTTGTTCCGGAGGGTTACGCTACCATCTCCGTTGGAAAGGGGCTATGGATAAGGTAAAAATACCGAGCGTCCCTTAATTTAACGACATGAATTAAAAATTGAAATACATGTTTTATACTTCTGTGATGTTGCAAGCTATACCAATAAAAAACAAAAAATAATCAACAAAAAACTATTTTAATACTCGAGCTTTTTCAATGACGGTGCCTTTATACACGTGGCCACCACAACAAAAAGTGTCATGCACCCGCCAAATACTACTGAGGGTACAACGCCCATTAATTTGGCGGCGGCACCACTTTCAAACTGCCCTATTTCGTTGCTGGAATTAATGAACATGGAGTTGACACTCATTACCCGCCCACGTAATTCGTCGGGCGTTTTTAGTTGCATAATGTTACCACGTACCACTACGCTTAACCCATCAAAAATACCGCCGGCAAGTAACGCTATAAAAGATAACAGGTACAATTTTGACAGCCCGAAAATAATGATGCAGATACCGAAACCCGCTACTGCACCGAGTAATTTGATGCCTTGCTTTTTCTTCATCGGGCTAAGGGTAAGGCTTATAACCATGGCGATAGAGCCTATGTCGCTAGCCGCGTTGAGCCAGCCAAAGCCGATTGGCCCTACATGCAAAATATCTTTAGCATATACAGGTACCATGGCTACTGCGCCGCCAAATAATACTGCAAATAAGTCCAGCGTTATAGCGCCTAAAACTTCTTTGGTTTTAAAAACATACCGTAGCCCTTCTACCACGGCTTCCAGCGTTTTCTTTTCTGTGCGTATGCTTGGTGGTTTTTTATTAATGCGGGATAGTAAAAAAAAGCCCACTAAAATCAACGAAGTAATAACAATAAAAGTGCCGGTTACATGCAGGTAAGCAATTAAAAAACCAGCTGTAGCATGCCCTGTAATACTGGCAATTAAATAACTGGTAGAGCTTAGTTGCGAAGCGGGTAAAAGTAAATCTTTAGGCACCATTGTAGAAATGATAGCACCAAAACTGGGGCCACTAAAAGAACGGATTGCGCCGGTAAGAAAGATAATACCGTAAATAAAAATGATGATGAGCTTTGTGCCAAACTGGTGGTTGAACCATTGTGTTGATGTGCCAAGCAAAATAAAGGAACAGATAAAGTACAAGAAAATAGCGATGAGCAACAACCGTCTTTTTTCACTTTTATCAATAACATAGCCGGCATACAACGCCAGCCCAACCGCGGGTATGGCTTCTACCAGCCCTATCATGCCTATGTAAAATGCATCGCCGGTAAGCTCGTACATCCACCACGATACCAGCGTGTTCATCATACGCAGCCCCATTATAAAAACAAACCTGCCCATTACAAAGTTCCTGAATTCTGTTATTTTTAAAACTGCTAGGGGAGAAGATATATTCACTACAAAAATTGTTGGTGAGGTTTCAAAAATAACTATTGTTTATAGTTTTTGGTTTCTTGTTTTTTATTGGGCAGCATGCGTTATTGTTTATGGCCTTTGGTTTTGTGCTTTTTATTGTGCTTGTGCGTATTGAAAAACTATTCTCAATCTGATAATAAATGCAAGCCTAAAAAACCATAAACAAAAAACACAGCACGAAAAATAAACTATGGTAGCGTAATGTAATGCTGGCCAATATCGTAGTCTGTATCAAGCGCTGAAATAATTATTTGCAGGTGCTTTTCATTATCTAAAAAATCTGCATTGCTGGCATCAACAAACAAGGTTTTTATGTTGTGCTGTTTAATGTATTGCGTATAAGCTTCCTGCAGTTGAAAAAGGTAGTCGCTGGCAATGCCTTGCTCGTAGCTGCGGTTACGTTTTTTAATGTTTTCCTGCAATTTATTTACGGGGCTGTGCAGGTATATCAATAAGTCTGGCTGGGCTATTTGTGGGTTGATGATATCGAATAATTTTTGGTATAGCCTAAACTCTTCTATGGGTAAATTTACTTTCGCAAACAAAAGGCATTTGGTAAAAAGATAATCGGATATGGTAACATGCTGAAACATATCTTTTGTTTGCAGCAAGTCTTTTAACTGCTTGTACCGTTCGGCCATAAAAAAAAGTTCTAACGGAAAGGCGTACTGCTGCTGGTTTTCATAAAACTTGGGCAAAAAAGGGTTATCTGCAAATTCTTCCAGTATCAACCTGGCATTAAAATGTTTGCTTAATAAATGTGCCAGGGTTGTCTTGCCTACGCCAATGTTTCCTTCTATCGTTATAAAATTATACTTCATAATTACCCTCCTAAAATAAGTTTAAAAAATAGCCCTGCGCTTAAATTCTTTTCACGTCCAGGGTATCGGTACAGTCAGCCAATAACTGGTTTATGGTCTTTTTGTTGATGGGATGCGTGAAGCTGGGCGAGAGTTCATTCAACGGTATCAGTACAAAGCGCCTTTTTTCAATTTCCGGATGTGGTACGATGAGGATTTTTTCAGCAATAATTTCTTTGTTAAAAAATAAAATATCAATATCAATAATGCGGGGTGCGTTTTTGGTGGTGCGTACCCTGCCCATTTTCTTTTCTATTGATAAAACCACATTGATGGTTTGTAAACCTGTTAATTCAGTTGAAACAATAATTACCTGGTTTAAAAAATCTGGTTGGTTGGTATTGCCCCAGGCTGCAGTTGCGTAGAGGCTGCTTTGCCGTGTTACTGTACCAATTTGCTCCGTAATATTTTTTATGGCGATAGGTAATTGTTGTTGGCTATTGCCCATGTTGCTGCCCAATAGCAGGTAGGTTTTATTCATTTATGGAAGGGTAATCTTTTATCGGGCATAAAGGCCCTTATTTTAATAATTTTTAGATTCTTAAAATCGTTATGCAGTGGGTTGCCCAGGTAATTATGTTCTTCTTCAATAATAGCCGATGGTATTTTAAGTATTGCGGTATCATTTGATTTTATAAATTCATCGCCAATATATTGCGTGTAAGATAAATCCAATTGCCAATCCTTCTTAAGTTTATCAGCTTTTATTTCTTTAAAATCCAGCGCATCTGGAATGTCGATGAACATCATATCTAAAGAAATAGCGTATTCTTCAAAGGTGGTATGCACCAGCATTTCCAGCGTAGCTAAAGAAATAGAAGCGGCAGTATATAGCATGGCTACTCCTTTCGAGTTCCAGCGGGAGCCATTAATTTTTGCTCCAATGCCAGAAATGTCGTTGCTATAAAG
>JAYVUJ010000031.1:0-4123 GCA_043788035.1 Ferruginibacter sp.
AAAGACAGGATGAACACTTGCATGAATGGCTTAGTTGCACAAATTACCAGTATAAGCTACCTTTAAGGCAATTATGGGCGTAACAATATTAGCAATAGAATCTTCGTGCGATGATACCGGCGCATCCGTTTGTGTTGACGGGAAAATTTTATCCAACTTTATAGCGAACCAGGCGGTACACGAAAAATATGGTGGCGTAGTGCCGGAACTAGCCAGCAGGGCGCATTTACAAAATATTGTGCCTGTGGTTGACACAGCATTAAAAACAAGCGGTTATGCACTAGCCGATATTGACGCCATTGCCTTTACACAAGCACCAGGGCTAATTGGCTCGTTACTGGTAGGCGCACAATTTGCAAAATCACTTTCGTTGGCGCTGGATAAGCCATTGATTGCGGTGAACCATATGCAGGCACATGTATTGGCAAATTTAATTGCAACAGAAAAACCATCCTTTCCTTTTTTATGCCTTACTGTAAGCGGGGGGCACACACAAATAGTATTGTGCGAAGCGCCCACAAAAATGAAAGTGATAGGCGAAACAATAGATGATGCTGCCGGCGAAGCATTTGATAAAACGGCAAAGCTTTTAGGCCTGCCCTACCCCGGCGGCCCATTAATAGATAAATTTGCCGCTGGTGGAAATGCCAAACGTTTTCAGTTTCCTGAACCAAAAATAGAAGGGTTGAATTTTAGTTTTAGCGGCTTAAAAACATCCATACTGTACTTTTTACAAAACGCAGGTACCAGCAATGTTTTTAAAGAAATATTTATGGCTTCGCCAGAAGAAAGGCAACAATTTATAGACGGTAACCTGGCGGATATTTGTGCTTCTGTACAATACCGCATTGTAAGTATTTTGATGAACAAATTAAAAAAGGCGGCACAACTAACCGGCATAAATAATATTTGTATTGCAGGCGGCGTAAGTGCCAACAGCGGCTTACGAAAAGCATTTAAAGAAACGGGCGATCAGCTTGGCTGGAAAACCTTTATACCGGCCTTTGAATATTGTACAGATAATGCGGCCATGATAGCCATTACGGGCTACTACAAATTTGTACAAAATGATTTTGTTTCGTTAGATGTTAGCCCGATGCCAAGGGTAGTATTTGATAATTAACCTTGCATACTCCCTAATATTTTAGCTTTGGCAAACAACTATTTTCAGTTTAAACAATTTACGGTGCAGCAGTCTATGTGTGCCATGAAGGTAAGCACAGATGCCTGTATATTTGGCGCGGCTGTTGCTGAAAGCCTTGCTGATAATGGGGTTAAGGATACTGGTACTATTAAAAACTACCTGGATATTGGTACCGGTACTGGCTTGCTTAGCCTGATGCTGGCACAAAAAACAACTGCTATTATTGACGCTGTAGAAATGGATAAAGCTGCCTGCGAGCAAGCAAGTGAAAACTTTAAGGCTTCGCCTTTTAAGCAACGGCTATCCATTTACCATTCCGATATAATCGACTTTAAAAGCGGCAAAAAGTACGAAGGCATCTTTAGTAACCCACCTTTTTATGAAGGCGGCCTACAATCACCGGATAAGCAAATAAACGCCGCTAAGCATGATACCGCTTTAACCTTACAACAGCTATTAATGGTTGTTGCCAGCTTATTAAAAAGTGATGGCGTGTTTGCAGTATTGCTGCCCTACCACCGGGTAAACGAATGCATAGAAAAAGCGTTTGGGCAAGGTTTTTATCTTCAACAAAAAATAGCCGTACGCCATAGTGTAACGCATGACTATTGTAGAGGCATCCTTTTTTTTGTTAAGCAGCCTGTTGCTACGGTAACAAAAGAGTTAGTGATTAAAAATGAGCAAGGCATTTACACTGCCGGTTTTACTACGTTATTAAAAGATTATTATTTGTATTTGTGATGGGGATTATATAATCGAGTTTATCATTAGCATAAAATATATTTTGCAGTTACAGGCTGCCCTGTCCCTAGGTATTCAGTTGATTTTAAGAATGCTTACTAAACCTGCATAGTCTCCGAAAGAATGGTAAAAGATTTCTGAATAAACAATTTAAAAACAATGCCGTTAAGCTAAGACCTTTCCTCTCCTTTGGAGAGGGTTGGGGTGAGGTAAAGACAAACATCTAAATCCTTAACTTAATGGTATTTAACGCAAAATAGTAAAATCTGCCGCAGCACATGAAACAAAGAAAGCTTTGAATAAGCCGGGGCAAAAAATAAACTTTAAAATAAAAACGAAATGCCCCTGTTTAAAAACAAGGACATTTCTGGGTATGCAGCATTAATATAATTTACGCCTCTAGTAAAAAAGGATATTTGTAATCTGTTACAGGCACAAATGTTTCTTTAATTGTACGGGCACTTAACCAACGGTATAAATTTAAGATGCTGCCCGCTTTATCGTTGGTGCCACTGCCTCTTGCACCACCGAATGGTTGCTGCCCTACTACGGCACCAGTTGGTTTATCGTTGATGTAAAAGTTACCGGCACTATTGCGCAGGCTATTGGTTGCTAGCTCTACCGCATACCTGTCTGCAGCAATAATAGCACCCGTTAATGCATACGGTGATGTTTCATCAACCAGTTTTAGCGTAGCTTCAAATTCATTTTCGTCGTACACATACAAGGTTAGTACCGGACCGAATAATTCTTCGCACATGGTAACGTATGTTGGGTCGGTTGTTTCAATAACTGTAGGCTCAATAAAATAACCTGTAGATTTATCGCAGTTGCCGCCTGCTATTATTTCAACGCCGCTGCCTTCTTTACGGGCAGCTATTATGTAACCTTCCAATTTATCAAAGCTCTTTTCATCAATAACCGCGTTGATAAAATTGGTGAAATCTTCGGTGGTGCCCATCTTCATTGTCTGTAACGTAGCGATTAATTTCGCCTTTATTTCAACTGCTAAGTTCGACGGTATATATGCCCTTGATGCGGCACTGCATTTTTGGCCCTGGTATTCAAAAGCGCCTCTTGCCATGGCCGTAACTACTACATCAACATTAGCACTTTTATGTGCTACTATAAAATCCTTTCCGCCAGTTTCTCCTACAATGCGTGGGTACGCCCTGTAGGTTCCCAGTCCGATATTTTCACCAATAGTTTTCCAAAACTGGTTAAAAACGGCAGTGCTTCCTGTAAAATGGACACCCGCAAATTCCCGGTGTTTAAAGCAGGTTTCGCCAAGGGCAGGCCCATCAACATATATTAAATTAATAACGCCATCAGGCAAGCCTGCTTCCTTTAAGATGCGCATAAATAGCTGAGCACTGTAAACTTGTGTATAAGCAGGTTTCCATACAACCACATTACCACACATAGCAGCACTGGCCGGCAGGTTGCCGCCAATAGCAGTAAAGTTAAAAGGCGATACTGCGAGAACAAACCCTTCCAGCGGACGGTACTCTAAACGGTTATTTATGCCCGGGCTGCTAATGGGTTGCTGGCGATAAATATCACTTAAAAAATGAACATTAAAACGCAGGAAATCTATCAGCTCGCAGGCGGCATCTATTTCTGCCTGGTATGGATTTTTGCTTTGTCCCAGCATGGTAGTGCCCACTATATATGGGCGGTATTTGGTGGCCAAAAGGTCGGCTGCTTTTAAAAATATATTAGCCCTGTTTTCCCAGCTAAGGTTAGCCCATTTATCTTTTGCGGAAAGGGCTGCAGTAATGGCGGCAGTAACATGGCTGGAATCGCCGGTATGAAAATTTCCTAGTAAATGCTTGTGTTCATGTGGGGGGCGTATGGCTTCTTTTTTACCGGTACGTACCTCTTCGCTACCAATAAACATCGGCACATCCTTTACCTCAGCTTTCAATTCTTTCAGGGCATTTTTAAGCGCTAATTTTTCAGGCGAGTTCGGCGCATAATTAAGTACAGGCTCATTTGCCGGGATTGGATAATAAAAATCTCCGTATTGCATGATGATAATTTATTGATGTAAAATGGTATTATAAGCTGGTATACAACTGCAGACAGGCTGCAAAGTAACAACCAAAATTTTATTTTGCCCGTTTCTTATTAGCATCTGGCAAAATTGTATCAAATTTTGAACCATTAGGTTGCGACGGCCCGTTCTAATGTAGCTTCAGGCTTTTTTTCGGGAAGCTTAATGGCGGGCACAATGGC
>JAYVUJ010000032.1:0-7058 GCA_043788035.1 Ferruginibacter sp.
GGGTACTTTTTTTTGCCACGCTTTTTTTATTGCTTTTTTTAATTTCTTTTTTCCGCATACCCAACCGCAGCTTAACCATCCACGATAACTCTATAGTAGCACCTGCAGATGGTAAAGTAGTAGTAATTGAAGAAATTGTAGATGTAGAATATTTTAAAGATAAACGACTGCAGGTATCCATTTTTATGAGCCCCGCAAACGTGCATGTAAACCGAAACCCAATAAGTGGCACGGTGATTTATAGCAAGTACCACAAAGGCAAATACCTGGTAGCTTGGCATCCCAAATCATCTACAGATAATGAACGTTACTCTGTTGTATTAAAAAAAGGGAATACAGAAATTTTAGTAAAACAAATTGCCGGGGCATTGGCAAAGCGCATTGTAAATTACCTGCAGGTTGGCCAAAAAGTTAGCCAAACGCAGGAGTTTGGCTTCATAAAATTCGGCAGCCGTGTAGACCTTCTGTTACCCATCGGTACCAAAATAAATGTAGCGCTCAACCAGGTAGTTAAAGGCGGCGTAACAATAATAGCAACATTGAACTAAAACCTTTTAAAGTTTAACAATGCCCGCTTGGCAAAAAATAATTTTATAGGTATATTTATTTTTATCACACCAAAAACTAACGAGTATGAAAAAACTATTTTTATTATCAACCGCAGCATTTTTAATTACAGGCCTTTCTTTTGCAGATAACGGCAAAATGAAAAAGAAGGGCAAATGCACTAAAAGCTGCTGTTCAAAATCTGGCAAAAGCTGCACAAAAAAATCGACCGCTAAAATGTAATTAGTTATAATTTACCGCATAAAAAAAGCCGCTTCAATTAAAGAGGCTTTTTTTATGCGGTTGGTAAATGAAAATTATTTAATATTTATAAACTTCATGTTGGATAAAATTTTATTCGCTTGCTCCAATTTTTCAGGAAACAATACTTTGCTGGAAAGCTTGTCAAGTTCATTATTTACCGTTAACCTAACGCCAAACTCTGCAGCACCCTTACGTTGTTTTTTCTGTTTTATTGAATATTAATTTGGTAACTTAAAATATCTCCTCCAATTCCTTAAGGTGGTGGATGATATAAGTTGGCTTTACTTCTGTAAATGCTTTGAGGTGGTTTACAAAAATACAATCCATGCCTGCGTTGATGGCGCCTTGTATGTCTGCATCTAAATTATCCCCCAACATAATACTTTCTTGTAAGCTGGCACCGGCTTTTTTAAGTGCGTACTCAAAAATTTCCTTTTTTGGCTTAAGGCTGTTGCTAGCTTCGGAGGTTATTACGTTAGTAAAATAATGGGTTATTCCACTGCTTCTTAATTTGCTCCATTGTACTTTTTCAAAGCCGTTGGTAATTAGGTGAAGCACGTATCCTTTTGCAGTCAGGTAATCCAGTATTTCAATAGTGTGGGGAAACAATATTTTTTTTGTTGGCAAAATTTCTAAGAACCGGGCGCTCATCTCTTTGGCCAGTTCTTCACTGCCAATTTTAAACTCCAGCATGGTACGCCACATGCGCTTCCATTTAAGTTCTTCACTGCTGATGAAACCTTTGTGGTACCTATCCCACAAAATTTGGTTGTGGTGCAGGTAGTGTCGGTAAAAATTTTCAAAGGGGTATACGCTTTTGCTTTCCAATTCAAAATGCGCATACAATTCTGTTAGCGCTTCTTTGGCATTGGCATCAAAATCCCAAAGGGTATGGTCGAGGTCGAAAAATAAATGTTTATATACTGGCATGTAAATTTGATAATGGGTAATGCTTGTTCTTTAGTTTTCGTTGGTTATTTTTACAAAGCTAACGGTAAAATAATTTACTATTACATCAGCACAGGCTTGCCTGTAAATAATAAGGCAGCAAATTGAGGAAGAGTACCAAAAAGGACTGAAGTACAAGGGTGCGACGCAACCGCAGTGCCACATAGCTGCTGTATTGGCTAGGCCAACAAGTGTATGTTTTAATAAGAAGCATAAATTAATTGTATGATAAATGTAGTAATAACTGGCGCTAGCAAGGGCATTGGAAAAGTAATAGCAGAAAGCTTTGCTGCCGAAGGGGCTACTCTTTTTTTATGCGCGAGGAATGAAGTTGCCTTATACAACACCGTGGCAGGGCTGCAGTCGAAATATGGCGAAAGTACCATCCACGCACAGGTAGCGGATATGTCTAATAAAGAAAGCGTGCAGAAATTTGCGCAATGGGTTTTAGAAAGAGCTAAGGGCATTGATGTACTGGTAAATAACGCCGGGCAATTTTTACCGGGCAGTATTTTTAATGAAGAAGATGGTATGCTGGAGCAGATGATTGACACCAATTTGTATAGTGCCTATCACTTAACCAGGGCATTACTTCCATTGATGATGCAAACAAAAACAGGGCATATTTTTAACATGTGCTCAGTTGCAAGCTTGCAGGCTTACCCCAATGGTGGCAGTTACAGTATTAGTAAATATGCGTTGATGGGCTTTAGTAAAAATTTAAGGGATGAGCTGAAGCCACACAATATTAAAGTAACAGCCATTTATCCCGGAGCTGTATTAACGGATAGCTGGGGCGATTTTGATAATAGTAAAAAGCGCATTATGGAAGCCAGCGACATTGCTGCGATGGTACTGGCAGCAACAAAACTTTCGCCACAAGCTGTGGTGGAAGATATTGTTATCCGCCCGCAGTTAGGAGACCTGTGATGAAGAAACAAATAGTACTTTAATAGATAAAAGTGCTTAGGATTGTGTATTTAGACAATACTAGGTACAATGTACTTTTCTTAGTAGCTATTAGTCCTTAGTATTTTAGCATAAAGAAAAGAATTACTGAAGGCAGTACAACCTTAATACGCTCATCTAAATACTAAGTACTCAGTACTTCATCAAATTCATTTAACACATTTTTATAATCCCTGGTATGTTTCGGTTGCTTTACTGCCTTGCGATAATATACTTTTGTGATACTAGTTATTATGGCCAAATATTTACACAAATTATTTCTATTATCTGTTTTACTGTCAATACTAAGCTTACAAACTTTACTGGCGCAGGTAAGGTTTACAGCCACTATTTCTCCAGGTACTATCGGTAAAAATGAAACGGCAGAGCTTAGGCTGATAATTGAAAACGTTCGCCAGGTAGGCCAGATAATACCTCCATCCTTAAAAGATTTTATAGTGCTTAGCGGCCCCAACCAGGAAAGTGGCATGGAAAATAACAATGGCGTAACCAAGCAATATATTGGTATTACGTATGTTTTAAAACCTAAAGCAAAAGGCAAATTTAATATTGGCGCAGCAGTTGCAAAGGCAGATGGAAAGATTTTAAAAACAAATACAGTAAGTTTACAAGTTACTAATACATCCACTACGGGCAACCAGCAAAGCGCCAGCAGCTCGCCGTTTGGCAGTATGTCTTCCCTTTTTGATGACCCACCGGTACAGCAAACAAATAACACAGATTTTATTTTAAAAAAGGGAGAAAATGTGCAGGCAAAAATTGATAAGAACCTTTTTATAAAAGTTACGCTGGATAAAACGAGTTGTTATATTGGCGAACCGATAGTAGTTACTTATAAACTGTTTACCCGATTAAAATCTGAAAGTAGCGTTACTAAAAACCCATCGCTTAATGGCTTTTCGGTAATTGACCTTACGCAGCCAGGGAGTAATCTTTACGATATTGAAAAGTTGAATGGCAGGGAATATAACGTGTACACTTTGCGTAAGGCACAACTGTACCCTTTACAGGCAGGCACTATGGAAGTGGAAATGGCAGAGGTTGAGAACACCGTCCATTTTATTAAAGGAGCCTATTTAAAAAGCCATGCTGCTGATGTAAACGATGTATTGAATGGCGCTGCGCCGGAAGCAATACAAGATGAAAAAGTAACGATACAGAGCAAGCCAGTATCTGTCAATGTAAAGGCTTTGCCAGATACTAATAAGCCTGCATCTTTTAAAGGAGCCGTAGGTAATTTTAAAATAGAAGCAGGCGTTGAGAAAAATAATTTTACCACCGATGATGCTGGCAAGCTGCAAGTAGTTGTAAGCGGGCAAGGTAATATGGAGTTGATAAACGCACCGGAAGTAAGCTGGCCAGACAGCATTGAAAACTTTGAGCCAACCGTAACAGAAGCGCTTAACAAACAAGTGGTGCCAGTTAGCGGCAGCAAAGGCTTTGAGTATGCGTTTACTATTAAAAAGCCGGGAACATACACCTTGCCTGCAATTGAATATAGTTATTTTGACCTGGCATTGGGCACTTATAAAACTGTTGCCACACAGCCTATCATCATCAATATAAAAAAAGGTACGGGCAAGCATATGGCACCAATAAATACAGCATTTGTAAAAACAGGAAAGGAACGTTTTTTTGATGTGCTTTTAGGCAACCGGTTATTTATTATAGCGCCAGTGGCATTACTGATTTTTGCAGGCTTATTTTTATGGATTAAAAAAGAAAATAAAAAGGAAAATGCCAATGCTTTTATTGCAAAAGATAAAGAAGTTAAAGCAGTTGCCAAAGTACAAGCCACGTTGCCGGTAAACCCGCTCGCCATTACAGAAGATAAGCTGGTACAGCATGATAGCAAAGGGTTTTACGAAGCATTAAATAAAGAGCTCCGTCAATTTTTAGCTATTAAATTGGCGGTGCCTGTACAAACAATCAACAAAAAAACAATTGGTGAAGAGCTGGATAAAAAAGGTATTTCTGTAAATATAAGCCTGCAAATACAACAGTTGATAAATGAGGTAGAATGGCAACTATACACGCCTTTTGCAAATGAAGATAAAATGGATGAAATGTACCAGTCGGCTACCAATATTGTGCACTCATTCCCTCAATCAACCGAAGCGTAGTTGTTACAGCAAGCTATCAAACCTCAGTGTACCTATATCCAAGGCCCCGTACAGAATGAAAGTATTTTGGGTTGCGGCTATCATCTTCAAAATACTTGCGAAAGCTCAAAATAAAGTTATCGATGGTACGTGTTGTTGGGTAAACGTTGTAACCCCAAACAGCTTGTAATATTTTTTCACGGGTAACCACTTCATTTTTATTTTCAATCAATAGCTTTAACAGCATGATTTCTTTTTTGGTCAGCATTATTTTTTCGCCATCTTTTGTAGTGCATTCCAAGGCTTTAAAGTCTACCTGATTTTTGCCAAACTTATAAATTTGCTCGAGCGGCTGCCTTATGGCGAGACGTTCGCTTTTTGATACCAGCTTGCTTACCCGTAATAGTAATTCTTCTAAATTGAATGGCTTTGTAAGGTAATCGTCAGCACCTTTTTTTAAGCCAAGTACTCTATCGGCACTGCTATTTTTGGCGCTTAAAATCAAAATTGGTATATCATTATTTTGCAGGCGGATACTCTCGCAGACAGCTATTCCGTCCAGTTCAGGCAGCATTACATCTAATATCATTAAATCAAAATGCTCTTTCTCTACAGCCTTTAAAGCTTCCAGCCCATCATAGGCGCAGGTTACCTCATAATCATCCAGCTCCAGGTTTAGCTTTAACGCCTCCTGTAGGTTTTCCTCATCTTCTACCAGTAATATTGATTTTTTTTTGTCCGCCATTTTTGCCTCTTATAATTTTTTAAGCCTCAAATAAAATTCAATGCTATTAAGTTAAGCATTTAAATATTTGTTTTTAACTACCCCTAACCATCTCCAAAAGAGAGGAAAGGCTTTAGCTTAACGGCTTTGAAATATGATTGTAAAATTACTGCCATTAGGAATGTTATCATCTAACAAAATAATGGCGTTATGCTGTTGGGCAATTTTTTTTGTAAGATATAATCCCAGCCCGGTGCCTCTTGCCCCTTTTGTTGCTGCGTTTCCTGTACGGTAATATTTATCAAAAACCTTTTTCTTTTCTGCGTTGCTTATGCCTTTGCCTTCATCTTTTATAGAAAGATTTATTTGCCCTTGCTGTTGAGATAACGTGATGGTTATAGCCGATTCTTTTGGTGAATATTTGATAGCATTGTCAAGTAGGTTATTTACCCCCATTTGCAGCAATAGCCTGTCACCGT
The DNA here is from genome assembly GCA_043788035.1 of Ferruginibacter sp. Lineage (GTDB taxonomy): Bacteria > Bacteroidota > Bacteroidia > Chitinophagales > Chitinophagaceae > Ferruginibacter. The sequence continues at coordinate 6,033 of JAYVUJ010000032.1, forward strand.
CCATAAAAATATTAGTTGCTATTAATGTATTAATATGCCTTTGCGGAAACCTTATGCTGTAATCATATACGCATTCTTCCACCAGTTCTGATAAGTTGGTGTCTTCTGCTGTAATGTTGTACCCGCCTGCTTCTATCTGCGAAGCCAGTAACATATTATTGCAAAGTGTATTTAGCCGGTTGGTTTCCTGGATGGTATTTTGAATAAGCTTTTGCTGCTGGCTTTCTTCTAGTTTTCGCTTTTGAAGGGTCTCTAAATTTAGCTTTGTAATTGCGATAGGCGTCTTCAATTCGTGCGTTATCGCCATCATGAAATTTTGCTGTTGCTGTGTGTTGCGCAACTGCCGCCTTACCGCCCTAAAAATAAACACGCCGCCTACTAGGATAAAAAAAAGAAAAGTACTGCCTTCGCCGATGTATTGTATGGTTTTGCGCTTTTCAATACCAGTTATGCGCTGTATATCGGTGGCGTAAGAGGGGGCATCTTTTTTAAGCTGTAAAGCCTCGTATTCTACCATTTGGTGGTTTTGCGTATTGAGTGCAATAAACCACCAAACCAGGGCTGCTACAATGTATGTCAACAGTACCCAGTACACCACAAAAATTAACCGTAAACGCTTTGTTTTATATAATGAAGATAGCATTGTAGTATCTATAAAAATGTTGCATAAAAGCCGCAGGGCTATCGCACTTTTTCTACCCTTATGCCTACATCCATAATATTGGGCAGTGGGTTTTCCCGCATAATTTGCGCAACAGAAAAATGATAGTTGCCTGCTTTGTTGAATTTTACAGGGCCATTGGTAATAAGCTTCCGTAGTTCCCAAATATCATCCATCCCCGTCCCTTCCCAGCCTTGCGCATCGGTACCTAGCTGTAATTCAAACTTTTGGTAACGTATAGAATCTTTGGGCGATTGCGTGCCTACATTGAGCCATATATTATTGTACCTGTAAGCATCTGTATGACGCAGTATAATAAACACGTTATAACTTGCTGTAGTATCTTTTATAATAAAATCAAATGC
>JAYVUJ010000033.1:0-8757 GCA_043788035.1 Ferruginibacter sp.
ATCGCCATCGGTGGATGCGGCATATTCCATGTTGTCATGCTTAAGGTCTGGGAGTACTGGTTCAGTGGCTTCATCGTTCTTTTTGTCCATAACTACGTTTTAATAATGTTTCTTTGGCTAGAGAAAAATTACGCTGAACAAATAACACGTGCATTTAGCTATATGTTTACTTTACCAGCATTTTTTTCTTTTCAATATTGGGCAAAAAGCCTGTAATAATGCCAAGCAAAGGCAAAAAAGCGCAAATAGTAAATACATGTATTATACCCGTATGGTCTGCAAGCCGGCCCAGCAATGCCGAGCCAATACCAGCAATGCCAAAAGCAAAACCAAAAAATAACCCGCTTACCATGCCCACTTTGCCAGGTATTAATTCTTGTGCATATACTAATATGGCAGAAAATGCGGAGGCTATAACTAAGCCAGCCAATACAGCTAAGATAACCGTCCAAAATAGGTTAGCGTATGGCAGCAGTAAAGTAAAAGGTGCGGCACCCAATATAGAAAACCATATAACATATTTACGTCCAAACCTATCACCAAGCGGGCCACCCATTAAAGTGCCTACTGCAACGGCAGCTAAAAATGCAAACAGGTATAATTGAGATTGTTGGATTGAAAGTTGAAAACGTTCAATTAAATAAAATGTAAAATAATTCGTCATAGAGACCATGTAAAAGTATTTTGAAAATATTAGCAGCAGTAAAATAATTATAGCGAAGGCTACTTTTTGTTTTGATAAATGATGGCGTTCTTCGGCAATAATGCCTGCCTTGCCAGATGCCCTGAATGCTATTTGCGCTTTATACCATGCAGCAATTTTAAACAATATGATAATCCCCAAAATGGCAACCAGCGTAAACCAGGCAATATTACCCTGCCCATAAGGAATAACTATCAGCGCTACCAATAACGGGCCTGCCGCACTACCAGCATTACCGCCTAATTGAAAAATAGATTGCGCTAAGCCTCTTTTGCCTCCAGATGCTAAATAAGCAACACGGCTGCTTTCCGGATGAAAAATGGAGGAGCCGATACCAACGCAGCCTACCGCGACAAGTATAGGATAATAACCACCTGCATGTGATAATAAGAGTAGCCCTGCCAATGTAAAACTCATGCCAATGGCTAGCGAATATGGCTTTGGATGCCGGTCTGTGTAAGTGCCAACAAAAGGCTGCAGCAACGAAGCCATCAGTTGAAAAGTAAAAGTTATCATGCCTATTTGGGCAAAGCTTAAATGAAAGCTAGTTTTAAGCAAGGGATATGCGGAGGGGATAACCGCTTGCAAAAGGTCGTTGATAAAATGTGTAAATGCAATGGTAAACAATATTGGGTAAATGGTACGCTGGGGAAGTGTTTGCGTTGTTGTGCTCATCTTATATTTGCTTATAAAGGGTTGTTAATAAGATGGCAAAAATAAGGAGAGTAAGCTAACTGTTGGAAGGACAACATTATAGAGCTGTCTTTACATGGTAAAGTATTAAAGAAAACAAAATTTACCTAAAATTAAAGGATCATTATTTATGCCAGGCATAACAGAGAAATCCTAAACTTTTTATGTAAAACATGAGAGTGTTAGGAATGTAATAATTCTACGGACTACAGTTTTTTATAAAAAATAAGCATACGCAATACCATCCTGGGCAACAGGAAATTTTTGCCTGGCTGCAGTATTGTTTCCAATTAGCTCATACCTTCTTTCAATATTTTCATGCAGGTTATTTTCTATATTGCTCACCTGACAAGGATTGCATACACCTGCTTCCAGCAATCCTTCCCCCAAATCTTCTTCGGTATAGATGTATTTTTTAAATTTGCTATTAGATAATTGCCTAGTGTGCATAATAATGTTTTTTTGATGTGTGTTTATGTTTGTCGCTTTCATAAGTATATATATCCCACCTCTGACAAAACCATGCCAGCAGTAATTTGCTATCAATTTTAATTATCCGTAAGTAACTATTGGGGAATAACAAAAAACTTATTGGAATTTTTTTCTACAATTGCCGGTTTTCGGATAGCTAATTTACACACTGAAATTAAATTTGGCTGTAAACAAAACCCTTAATTTGTTGTAAAATAATTACTATAAGCAGCACCAACATAGCAATACTTGTAATTATTGGCTTTATTTATAGGCTGTACTTATTGATTTACAGGGGTTAATTACAAAATTTTTATATATTTAAAATATATTTTAATTATTAAAAAAGATTACGTTTTGTATTAACTTAAATAAATTACAGGTCTGACTCGCCATAGTACCGCAGTATAATTATTTTAATGCCTGCTCCAGGTCAGTCAAAATATCTGCAATGTTTTCTATACCTGTGCTAAACCTTATAAGCCCATCAGTAATACCAAACCTTTCTCTTTCTTCTTTACTTAATCCTTTATGGCTCATACTTGCCGGGTGAGACACAAGGGTATCTACAGTGCCCAGCGAAACTGCTTTTACGCAAAGCTGCAATTTATCAATAAAGCGAATGCCTGCTTCAATGCCACCCTTTACCTCAAAGCTCATTAATGCACCAGTATGTTTCATTTGTTTACTGGCAACGGCATGGTCTGGGTGGTTTGCAAGCCCTGCATAATTAACATGGCTAACGGCAGTATGTGCATTTAAATAATTAGCTACTTCAACGGCATTGCTGCAATGCCTGTCCATGCGTAGTTCCAGTGTCTTTAAGCCATTCATTAATAAAAAGGCATCAAATGGGTTGCTGTTGCCGCCTAGCAGTACATGCCATTTCCATACTTTGGTATTCATGAGCTCAATATTTTTACCCAGCAATACACCGCCTATAGATGTGCCATGCCCGTTTAAAAATTTAGTAGTGCTATGGCAAACAAAATCTACCCCGTACCTAAAAGGCTGTTGCAGGTAAGGCGTGGCAAAAGTATTATCAACAGATACCAGCAGCCCGTACAATTTTGCCATTATTGTAACAGCAGCAATATCTATACATTGAATAGTTGGGTTAGCCGGTGTTTCAATATGTACCAGTTTTATAGCAGGATTTTTTTTGATGGCATCTTCCATTTTATCGAGGTCCCTCAAATCGGCGATAATGGTTTCAATGCCTGCTTCTGCCAGTACTTTTAAAAATAATTCATGCGTGCCTCCATAAAGTGCGTAATGGGATAATATAGCATCCCCCGCTTTTAAATTGCTCATAAAAAGCGTTGTTAAAGCAGCTTGCCCGCTGGAGTGAAGCAAGGCTTTTAATTGCAATGGCAAGCCATCATCAGCAGTTAAGCCAAATGCTTCCAATGCAGCTACAGTTTTTTCAGCGGCGGTAAAAGTAGGGTTTCCCCAGCGGCCATATAGCCTGGATTTATCTTCTCCTGCAAAGCGTTCCATACCTTCACGGGCTGTATCAAAAGTAAAGGTAGAAGTAGCAAAAATTGGTGTAAGGTGGGCATGTTCTGCATTATCATGGCCTGCACTATGCACTGCTACTGAGCTTATGCCAGTTAATTGAAATTTTAATTGTGCCATCATTATTTATTTAAGTAGATGAAAAAAACGTATAATTTATTTAAAGGTATCTATAAGTAACCCGATGCCGTCTAGTTTAACCATTTCCCTCTTAATGTGCCGCGCTACCGTCACCCTTGGGAGTAACTAGCGTAGAAAAAAAATGAATAACTTTCAACTTAACGGCATTGTTTAGCAATAATTATTTATGCCTTTAAATGCGGAATCCTGCCATGCTTATAAGGTTTATTAATAGCTATACTGCCCTGCCATTGATACTTCTAGCACGGGTTGGGTAGTATAAATAACCATAAAACGGATATTAATGGACTGGCACCATCATTGTATATCCATAAAAAAATAGTAAATTGAAAACTACTTTAAATTCCAATAAATAATGAAGAAGTATTTCATCCATGATGGGCACAAGCAATTAGGACCCTTTTCTGTGACAGAGCTAATGGAAAGAGGCATCACAAAATGTACCCCTATTTATACAGCCGGGCTCGGGCGTTATGTTAAAGCTGCGGAAATACCTGTTTTAAATGACGCCTTTGGAAAATCCATAGATGATTTAAAACATCCTGGAACTTTGCCAATTGTTGAAAAAAAGCGTAGCTCTTTCGTTGCCAGGATGGCTTGGGCCGTTGGGGTATTACTAATTATTATCATCCCGTTTATTGTATACAAGTTACAGGCTGATGTGCCTGATGCACCATTGGCACCTACTACAAGTGCAACGCCAGTAAAGAAAGATACACAACAATTAAAAACAACGCTTGAGCAAAAAGAGGCAAGCAGCCCATTGCAATATTTAAGCGTACATGGCAAAATGCACAGGAACCTGGTGGGCAAAAAAATTATTAAAGGCAGTATTTCTAACATAGCATCTGTTGCAAGTTATAAAAATATGGAAATGGCTATTACATTTTTATCGGGTAACCAAACAGAATTACAAACGCAGCATTTTTATGTATATGATTTTGTGGCGCCTAACAATAAAGTCGCTTTCAGGAGTGTTTTTAAGGCACCTGCCGAAACAGAAGGTTTTAGGATACAGGTTTTATCGGCCATTGCAATACCATAAATATATTCCCTCTTGTTACAAGCATCTAAAAAGGGTACTTACTTTTTTCCTATGGATTATGGCACAACTTTATCAATGCATTAAGTGTTGATACATAGATTGGTTAGCCATTCAATGGCTTATTTCAAATAGCTTATTTTTTTATATCCCCTATGGCATTGCCGTAAATTATAATGTATCAACAGCACCCCCTTTAAAATCAATAAACAATATCATGTCAGCAGAACATCAGCGCCTAGCAATAAATAATAAAAAACCTGTGCCGCTTGAGCAATGGGGCCCATACCTAAGCGAAAGGCAGTGGGGCACAGTTAGAGAAGATTATAGTGAAAATGGAGATGCATGGAGCTACCTCAGCTTTAACGATTCCCATCACCGGTCTTACCGTTGGGGCGAAGATGGTATTGCCGGCATATCCGATTACTTTCAGCATCTTTGTTTTTCAGTGACTTTATGGAATGGCAAAGACCCTATTTTAAAAGAACGGTTATTTGGCCTCGGCAACCACCAGGGCAACCATGGCGAAGATGTAAAAGAGTTATATTATTATCTCGATAACCTGCCTTCTCATTATTACATGGAGTATTTATACAAGTACCCGCAAAATAAATTTCCTTACGATGACCTGATAAAAACAAACGCAGCCCGCACAAAACTGGAGCCTGAATACGAAATTTTAGATACCGGCGTATTTGAAAAAGATGAATACACCGATGTTAAGATTACCTATGCTAAACAAAATACCAGCGATATTTTTATTAAGATAGATGTTACTAACCGCGGCACTAAAAAAGCTACTGTTACCGTAATGCCTACGCTATGGTTTTATAATAGATGGGTGTATAGCCCCGATGACGCAAAGCCAGTAATTACTTCGATAGGTAAAACTTATGTAACCGCACAATCCCCACGCCTGGGCGCTTATAACTTTTATTTTCAGCAGCCGGATTATAGTTTGCTCACTGAAAATGAAACGAATATGATGAAGGCTAACGGCACGCCTAATGCAAGTATTTTTGTTAAAGACGCCTTTCATGGAGCTGTTATAAATGGAGAGAATCTGGAGGAATTACAAACTAAAAAAACAGGCACAAAATTTTCGCCGGTTTACAATGTTTCTTTAAAGGGAGGAGAAACAAAATCTGTTTACTGCCGCCTTACAAGCGAGCCTGTTGAAATGCCGTTTGCCCAAGGTTTTGAAAATATCTTTACCCAGCGTAAAAAAGAAGCAGATGAATTTTACCACATTGTGCTGGCACCAAACCTAACAACCGACCTTCAAAATATACAACGCCAGGCATTGGCAGGCTTGCTATGGAGCAAGCAATATTACCACTTTGATGTGGAACGCTGGCTTACCACAAGTGATGGGCTAACCCCTGTAAACTCTACCAAACAAAATGGCCGTAATAATGATTGGAAACATCTAAAAAACCAGGATGTTATTGCCATGCCCGATAAATGGGAGTACCCTTGGTATGCCGCATGGGACCTTGCTTTTCATTGCATATCTATGGCTATGGTAGATGTAACTTTTGCCAAGCACCAACTACTGCTTATGATGCGGGAATGGTACATGAAGCCCGATGGCCAGCTACCGGCCTACGAATGGAATTTTAGTGATGTAAACCCACCGGTACAGGCATGGGCAGCCATGGAAGTGTATAGGGTAGAGGCAGAAAGCACCGGCACGGGCGATATCGTTTTCTTAAAAAGAGTGTTTCAAAAATTGCTTATAAATTTTACCTGGTGGATAAACCGTAAAGATAGGTATGGCAATAATATTTTTGAAGGCGGTTTTTTGGGGCTGGATAATATTGGCATCTTTAACCGCAGCCTCCACTCGCCCAATGGCATGCAGCTAAACCAGGCAGATGGCACCAGCTGGATGGGCATGTACGCATTGAACATGATGGATATGGCTATAGAAATTGCCAAGTACGACATTGCCTTTGAAGATACCGCCACTAAGTTTTTTGAGCATTTTGTTTTTATTGCCGAAGCATTAAACAGCCATACCATGTGGCATGAAGAAGATAAATTTTTTTACGATACGTTAAGCCTCGCAGGTTCTGACCCGATACCATTGCGCATACATTCCATCGTTGGGCTTACCAGCCTTTTCGCAGTATCAACCATTGATAGGGAAACATTGGAAAAGCTACCCGACTTTAGGAAAAGGATTATTTGGTTTGAAAATTACCGGAGGAAAAATGCACGCTTTTGGCCCAACGAAGAAAGGAGCGATGGCGAAGAATTATTGATATCGCTGGTACAAAAAGAACGGCTGATATATTTATTGAACAGGGTGTTAAATGAGGATGAATTTTTATCTGGCGGTGGTGTAAGGGCATTATCAAAATACCACGAAGCCAACCCATATTCGGTAACGGTAGAAGGTACTAAATACGATATACAATACGATCCCGGAGATTCTACCTCCAACCTTTTTGGCGGCAACTCCAACTGGCGCGGCCCTGTTTGGATGCCTATTAATTACCTCATCATCCGCTCCATAAAAAAGTACGGCGAGTTTTATGGCGACACATTAAAAGTAGAGTGCCCAATTGGTAGCGGTAAGCAGCTTAACCTTGTACAGGTTGCAGAAGAATTAACCAAAAGGGTAATAACGCTTTTTGCAAAAAATGAAAAAGGCGAACGCAAGTCTTACGGCGATTACAATTGGTTCTACAAAAAAATAGGCAACCAAAACCTAATAAATTTTTATGAGTATTTTCATGGCGATAATGGCCGTGGCCTGGGCGCCAGCCACCAAACCGGGTGGACAAGCCTTGTAGCCGACATGGTAGGTGGCCAGCACGTAAACGATGAAGAATGGAAATTATAAGGAAATAAATAAAAATGCTCAATAAAGTAAAAGCTTCAACTACAAAGCAAAAATATTGCTTTGTAGTTGAAGCTTTTTATGTTTACAATATAATCATACAATTATAAGATAGCCCAACAGCTTACCTTAACGGCTTTGCCCTCAACGCATTTGCATAAAAACTTTTGCGTTAAAAAAAACTAAACATGCTGCCGTTTAGCTCTTTCATATTGCACCGGCCAAGTTACATCCACACCTAATTCCGCCGCTGCGTGCAATGGAAAATAAGGGTCCCGTAAAAATTGACGGGCAAGTATCACAAGGTCAGCCTGCTGGTTTTCTATAATCTCCGCCGCTTCGCCGCTTTTTGTTATAAGCCCAACCGCTCCGGTAAGCAAGCCCGTCTCTTTTTTTATTTGCTCGGCAAAAGTAACCTGGTACATTGGCCCAACAGGTATTTTTTGGTCAGGCGAATTACCGCCTGATGAACAATCGATTAAATCAACCCCATTGCCTGCTAACACTTTTGCCAGTTTAACAGAGTCATCTTCTGCCCACCCTCCAGGTACCCAATCGGTAGCGGATATGCGTACAAAAAGTGGCAGCGCTTCACCAATAATGCTGCGTACAGCTGTTACAATTTCTACCAGCAGCCTTATCCTGTTTTCAAAACTGCCGCCATACGCATCTGTACGAAGGTTACTGATAGGCGATAAAAATTCGTTCAATAAATATCCATGCGCCGCATGCAGTTCAAATACTTTAAAGCCCGCTTTCACCGCACGTTTAGTGGCTTCGATAAAGTCCGTCCTTACCTTTGTAATGTCTGTTGTGCCCATTTCCTTTGGCAATGGTTCGCCGGGTGTGTGCGGTATAGGGCTAGGCGCTACTGTTTGCCAGGCGCCTTCATCGGGTGTTAACGAAAGATTGCCCTGCCACGGTAAATGGTGGCTTGCTTTGCGCCCTGCATGTGCAAGTTGTATACCCGGTACACAACCCTGGGCTTCAATAAAGCTGGTGATGCGTTTTAAAAAATCAATGTGCCCGTCTTGCCAAATGCCCATGTCGCCGTAAGATATACGGCCTTCCGGCGATACTGCCGCCGCCTCGGTAATAATAAGCCCCGCACCACCAACGGCGCGGCTACCTAAATGTACCAGGTGCCAGTCTGTAGTATAGCCATCTACGCTGCTATATTCGCACATCGGCGATACAACTATCCTGTTTTTCAATTCAATATCCCGTATTGTTATCGGTTCAAAAAGTGTTGGCATTTATTTTTATTTAAGTGTATTATCAAATTAAAAAACTTCTTTTATCTTACAGATGAATGGCTGTTTTTGTTACAAGGTACTAGTT
>JAYVUJ010000034.1:0-2859 GCA_043788035.1 Ferruginibacter sp.
TTTTTTAAAGGACCTTAACATAGGCAACAACCAATTTAATGGTAGTGTTTATTTAAGCGCAACTTATAAAGAAGCAATTGCCCTGCGTTTAGAAGGCACCTTCGGCAAAGTAAGGGCTTACGATAGTATTTTAAAAGATGTAAAAACTACTACCAACGGCCGATACGAACGTAACCTTAGCTTTAGCAGCAAAATAAATGAGGTGTCGCTGATAGCAGAATTTTATCCAAAATTTATTTTTATAAATTGGGATGCCAGGGACGATTTGCCTTCTAACTTTTCGCCTTACCTGATGGCTGGGGTAGGTTACTTTGCTTTTAACCCGCAAACAGAGTTAAATGGCAGGACAGTAGACCTGCAACCGTTAAGTACGGAGGGTCAAGGGTTTGCTGAATATCCAAATAGAAAGCCCTATAAGCTACAACAAATAAATATCCCAGTGGGGTTGGGGCTCAAATTCGAATTATCGCCTATGCTAAATCTACGGACAGAATTTTTGTACCGTTTCTTATTTACTGATTATTTGGATGACGTAAGCTCCACGTACATCAATCCACAGGTATTTGCCAATCATTTTAGCGGCACAATGTTAAATGATGCACTTGAATTAAGTGACAGGCGTAACAAAGCCAGCGCCGCATACCCTATTAACCCTGATGGTGGGCAAATAAGGGGCAACTCTAAAAATAATGACGCTTACTTTACTTTTAATATTAAGCTCGGCTTAACTTTTGGCAGGGAAAAAATAAGGCACTAGGCAATGATATATTTCATAAAAAAAGCGCTCAGAAGCCGCTTTTTTTATGCTGTAACTTAGCAATATGTAATTTTTAATATCAGAATAATCCTTCAAAGTTCGTAGCACCTACCATCAATAACCCAAAAGATATATACTAATAGTGACAAAGGAAATTTGGAAAAAATTTATGTATAAATCCTTTCAATTACTGCCTTATATTTTTCCATAATTACTTTTCTCTTAAGTTTTAATGTTGGTGTTAATTCGCCACTGTCGATAGTCCATTCATCTGGCAAAAGCTCAAAGCGTTTTACTTGTTCAACATGGTTAAAAAATTCATTAAAGCTATCAATTAGTTTTTTGTATAAGCCTAGTACCTGGGGGTTATGTATGGCAGCTTCATTTGTAGTAAAACCGATATTATTCTGCCGCATCCATTCTTTTAAATTGGGTATGGATGGAACAATTAAAGCCCCTACAAATTTTTGTTCTGCCCCAACAATCATCATCTGCTCTACAAAAGGTGATTCTTTCATTTTGTTTTCTATGGGTTGTGGCGCCACATATTTGCCACCGCTTGTTTTAAACAATTCTTTTTTACGGTCAGTTATTTTTAAGAATTTTTCTTCCTCAAATACGCCGATATCGCCTGTGTGCAACCAGCCATCAACAATAGTTTCAGCAGTTAGCAGGGGCTGGTTGTAATAGCCCATCATTACGCTGGGCCCTTTTACGCAAATTTCACCATCATCAGCCAGCTTAACTTGCTGCCCTTGTAAAACAACGCCCACAGTACCAAATTTTGTGCTTCCCTGCTGCCTGCAGTTAACGCTTATTACCGGGCTGTTTTCTGTAGGTCCATAGCCTTCATAAATAGGGATTTTTGCTGCGGTAAAAATTCTTATCAGCCTTACCTGGCAAGCTGCGCCACCGGTAATTATCAGTTCAATATTATTGCCTAATGCTTCTCTCCATTTACTAAAAATAAGTTTGTTGGCCAGCGCCAGCTGCATGTTATACCAGGGCCCTTTATTCTTTTTATTATCATATTCATTACCTAACGCAACAGCCCAATCAAATAATTTCCTTTTAATTCCGGTAAGTGCTGTTCCTTTAACCATTATTTTTTCGTAGACTTTTTCAAGCAAACGGGGTACAGTGCAAAATAAGGCAGGCTTTACTTCTTTTAAATTTTCTGCAATGGTCTCAAGGCTTTCAGCATAATATATTGAGATGCCGCTGGCGATATAAATATAAGAAACCATCCTTTCAAAAATATGGTTGAGAGGTAAAAAGCTTAATGCCCTTGCAGTTATATTATCATTAAAAGGAAAGGTTTGCTTTGAGCTTATTACGTTGCTTACCACATTCTTATGGCTTAGCATTACCCCTTTGGGAGTACCTGTGGTACCAGATGTATAAATAATAGTAGCACAATGTGAAGGTAAAATGGACTGTTTTATTTCCTCTATCCTTGAAGCTTGTACCTGCTCCGGCGTGGCTAATAATTTTTTCCAGTAATCTGCTGTAGGCAAATCATCAAAGCTATAAATATTTTGAAGGCTTGTTACCCGGCTGCGGATACTATCTACTTTGGCTAGTATTTCTTCTCCACTTACAAAAACCAGTTTAACGGCAGCGTTGTTAAAAATATATTCCAGCTCATTAATATTGGTAGTAGGGTACACCGGGCAAAGCGTAGCACCAATTTGCTGGCAAGCCATGTCAAGTATCATCCATTCTGGCCTGTTGGCACTTATTAATGCAACCTTGTCCTGGTTCTGCACTGTCATATCGTGGCCGCTAATGCCTATGTTGAGCAAGCCTACGCTAAGCCTGTCTACCAGTGCTTTTATTTCAGCGGTGCTTTGGGGGTTCCATTGACCATTTTCTTTTGCGGTAAGCATATCTGCCTTAGGAAAAGTATCTAACTGGTACTGCAAAAAATCAAATAACCTAAACTGTTCATTCATCATATGCAATCATCTAAACTATAAACTAAAAGTAACTAGTGTCATGTCAATTTTAAATTGTCGGGTATAACCGTTTAAGTCTTATCCTGGCAGCTGCTGTTTTAAACTGCTACTTTATTACAGACTTTTTGTTATTGCGGTTCATTT
>JAYVUJ010000035.1:0-3043 GCA_043788035.1 Ferruginibacter sp.
CCCCTCAATACTATCTACAGCTTTTTGCTGCTGTTCATTTAGTTTTTTATATTCTTCTGTAAATTTATTTTGTAAGATGTTGCGGTAGTTCATCATGCCTCAAAGATAAACTCCAAACAACCATATGGGCTTTAATGGCTAAAATATTTTAAACACCATTTTATTTAAACAATGTGCATATTTATATGTTATTAGTACAAAGCAAAAAATTGCGAAAGATGAGCAAAGTATATTCATTAAAAACCGTGCAGCATTTACCTATAACCCTGGAGCAGGCATGGGATTTTTTTAGCAGCCCGGCTAATTTAAAAGAAATTACACCAGCTAACTTAGGGTTCAATATTATATCCCAACATCATGGAGAAAAAATGTATGCCGGGCAAATAATTGAATACACCGTTAAACCTCTTTTAGGTTTACCGCTTTACTGGATGACGGAAATAACCCATGTGGAAGATAAAAAATATTTTGTAGATGAACAACGCTTTGGGCCTTACAGTATGTGGCACCACCAGCATCATTTTAACGCTACAGCAAACGGCGTGGAGATGACCGATATTGTACACTATAAATTACCTTTTTGGTTTTTGGGAGATATTGCTAATATGTTATTTGTTAACCAGCAACTGAAAACTATTTTTGATTACAGGCATAAAATAGTTGAAACGAAATTTGGCGCAGGTTAAAAATAATATTAACAAAAACATTTGTTATTAATCGGTATCATTATTGCAGTGTAGCAATAACTTAGCAATATATTGTATCCCGAATGAAGTATGCCGTTCAATTTTTTATAATGTTTTTTTTTAGCGGTACTACTTTAGTGTATGCCCAAAAAAATAACAGGGATACTGCAGTAAAACACAAAATTCCACTTATCAGCACTGCTTACTATAAAGACACCACGCTGGTAATTATACCTTTTGATTATAAACAATCTGCTTTATACCAGCCCTACACGTACGAAGTAATAGATAGTGTTGTAAGGATGCTGTTGAAAAAAAATGATGTTACACTTTCTATTGATGGCTATGCCCACCCCGATGAAGGCAGCGATACCATTTGTAAATATTTGGCGCTTAACCGGGCGTTATTTGTAAGAGATTATGTGCTGGGCCGGGGTATTGACAGCAGCCGAATAATTTTGGTAAGAGGATTGAGTAAAACAAAATCGCTTAACAGCGATATTGACAATAATGGCCGCAGCCGCAACCTTAAGGCAGAAATGCGCCTGAACTTTCCTATACCCCCGGAGGTTTTACGAAAAGCCGATAGGGATGAAGATGGAACACCAGATATTATTGATGGCTGCCCCGATGTGTATGGATATAAAGAAAATAATGGCTGTAGAGATTCCGGCATTATTGTAATCCCTTTCGAAAATCAGCAATCATCTTTATCGCCTTTTACTTATAAAGCATTAGACAGTGTGGTAATGGTGCTTAAAGAAAATACCGCTTACACCGTAGCCATTGAAGGGCACGCTTACAAAACCGAAGGTATAAATGCTGTATGCCTAAGGCTGGCAATGGATAGAGCTTCCATTGTAAAAAAATATTTACTCTCCCGCAACATTTCCTACAAACGTATTGTTACAATAAAAAGCGCAGGTATAAACCGGCCTTACAATGCAGGTAAAAACCCCAGAGAAATTGCTGCAAATTGCCGTGCTGAAATTTTACTTAAAAAATTATAGGAGCTATTTTATTCCTGCTCTTTTTTTCAATTCTGCAACAGGCAGTACCATCAATCTTCCAATAGGTTTATTATTACGGTAAGTAATTACTTTAATAGCAACCGCATCTTTAGGTACAGTTAATGGTGAAGTATATGCAGGGTAAAAATTATCCGGGAAAGAATTATCAAAACTATAATAAATGTTTAAGCCTTCTACTTCGGTACTAAGCGCAACTATTACACCTGAATCTTTTTTACGTACTTCTACAATGGCATCATACATAGTGGGCGCATATTTTATAGCAGCTGCATCAAATCTTTCCATTTGATTTTCTACACGGCTAACAAAATTATTCCAGTTCCTGTTTTCTTTGGGGCTCCATAAAACTTCTGCAATAGCAAAAGCCCTGGGCCATGTCATGTATTGTGCATGGCGCATATTATATACCTGCTCCGTCCATAAATTTGCCTGGCCACCTTTAATAAATTTTGCATTGGTGCCTTCGGGTACGGGCTCAAACTGGTAAGCTTTTTTTAATCGCAAGGTGGCGTAAACCGGTGGTTCAATACTGGCATCACCCTGCATATAATCTATGTATGCAAAATCGGTTGGGCTCATCACTACTTCATGTCCCATTTTAGCAGCTTCAATTCCACCCTTCATACCCCGCCAGCTCATAACGGCCGCATTGGGCGCTAAGCCACCCTGCAAAATTTCATCCCATCCAATCATTTTTTTTCCTTTTGAGGCTATTATTTTTTCTACACGTTTTACAAAATAACTTTGTACTTCATCAAGGTTTTTTAAGTTTTCTTTTTTCATTAAAACTTTTATCTGGCTGCTTTTCTCCCAAAAATTACGGGCAGTTTCATCGCCACCCATATGTATGTAAGCAAAGGGAAACAGTTGCGCCACTTCAGTAAAAACTTTATCAATAAAATCAAATACTTTTTCGTTGGCCGGGCACAGCGTATTATCGAGTGTACCATAAAAATGCTGGCCGCCACCAGGCCAAATCATAAATTGTTCACCGGCGTTTACACTATAATTTCCCGGGGTGCAACTCAAATCGGGGTAGGCTGCAATGGCGGCTAAACTATGGCCGGGGATATCAATTTCGGGCAAAATATTTATAAATCTTTCTTTGGCATATTGTACCAATTCTTTAATGTCTTCATGCGTATAAAAACCGCCGTAAGTTTTAGGTTCGTTAGGTTCTGGTTTAGAAAATTTGCCGAGAGTTCCGGTTTTATCTACCCGCCAGGCACCCACTTCGGTTAGTTTGGGTAAACTTTTAATTTGAATGCGCCAGCCCTGGTCATCGGTTAAATGCAGGTGCAGTAAATTGAATTTATACTTTGCCAT
>JAYVUJ010000036.1:0-18555 GCA_043788035.1 Ferruginibacter sp.
GCATCCGTTACCAGTGACTGGAAAATAGGTGTTCAGCTATGGACGTTCCGCTTATTTACCCAGGCAGAAGCTTTAGCCAAGGTCGATAGTGCCGGCGTAAAGTACGTAGAGGCTTTTTGGGGGCAGCAAATAGACAATACAAGCAAAGAAGCTTTTGGCATTAGCATGACAGATAGCGGTCGTACAAAATTGAAGGGGCTGTTAGCGCAGCACCATATTCAAATAGTAGCCATGGGTGTTATCGTCCCTAAAAATAGAGAAGAATGGGAAAAGGCTTTTGAACTGGCAAAATATTTTGGGCTAAGCTATATTACCTGCGAACCAATTAAGGCGCAGTGGGATTTGGCGGATAGCCTTGCCGGTGTTTACAACATTAAAATAGCCATCCACGACCATCCAAAACCAAACATGTACTGGAGCCCGGATTCAGTACTGGCAGCAGTTAAGGGGCATACAAATATTGGCTCTTGTGCCGACCTTGGGCACTGGGCACGCAACGGCTTAAACGTAGTTGATTGCCTTAAACAACTGGAAGGCCATATTTACGGCGTGCATTTAAAAGATATCGTAACCTTCAACAAAACCGATGCGGCTGATACCGTAGTTGGAAAAGGCGTGATAGATTTTACACCGGTTTTTGCCGAATTAAAAAGGCAAAATTTTAAAGGGATGTTCTCCATTGAGCATGAATCTAACTGGTACAATAGCTTGCCCGATGTAATTGCAACTGTAAAGTTTTATGATGATCAGGTAGCAAAGCTGAAGAAGTAAATAGGATATAAAAGTTATTAAATGAACAATTAGCTGTTATGGTTTGGTAACTGTAATAGCTAATTGTATTTAACACCTACCGATACTTGCTACGATGAAAAATAGAAATAATTTATTACTGCTCTTGTTAGTTGCAGGCTGCACATCAACCCCAAAAAATAAGTACAATACCTGGAGCGAATACCTGGGCGGTCCCGACCGTAACCATTATTCTACCCTAACGCAAATTGATACCAATAACGTAAAGCAGCTTGCCATTGCATGGACGTATGATGCGCCCGATACAGGCCAGATGCAGATGAGCCCGATAATGGTGAATGACGTTTTATACGGTGTTACAGTGGGTTTGAAGGCGTTTGCACTAGATGCCGCAACCGGTAAGCAGCGCTGGATATATAAAGATTCCGTAGTTGCCAGCAATTCCAGCAGGGGAGTTGCCTATTGGGAGGATGGCGATGATAAACGCATTTTTTATACAGCAGGACAAAACCTTATTGCCTTAAATGCCATCACCGGAAAACTGGTTTCAGCTTTTGGCAACAATGGAAAAGTTAACCTGCACACCGGCTTGCCCGATGAAGCAAAAGATAAATTTATCACCAGCACTACACCCGGCACTATTTACAAAAACCTCATCATAATGCCCGTACGTGTGGCGGAAGATGCAGGCGCCGCCCCCGGCCATGTAAGGGCGTTTGATACCCGTACCGGCAAGCTGGTGTGGACTTTCCATACCATTCCCCAGCCCGGCGAAAAAGGGTATGATACCTGGCCGAAGGGTGCTTATAAAAATGAAAATATTGGTGCTGTAAATAATTGGGCTGGCATGGCGCTGGATAAAAAAACAGGTACGCTCTTTATTCCATTAGGTTCGGCTGCGCCAGATTTTTATGGTGCTAACAGAAAAGGCGCTAACCTGTACGCCAACTGCCTGCTGGCGCTAAATGCCGATGATGGTACTTATAAATGGCATTTTCAAATGATCCACCATGACCTTTGGGACCGTGACCCACCGGCCCCGCCAAATCTTATTACCGTTATTAAAAACGGCCAGCAAATAGATGCGGTGGCACAGGTAACCAAGCAAGGCTATACTTTTGTGCTTGACCGAAAAACAGGCGAATCCTTATTTCCTATCATCGAAACAGCAGTGCCTGCATCGCTGGTGCCAGATGAGCAAGCCTGGCCCAGGCAGCCGATACCATCTTTGCCAAAACCCTATGCAAGGGCTGCCTGGCAGCTTACCGAAAATGACATAAGCCCTTACGCAGCCAATAAAGAAGAACTGAAACAAAAATTTTTAGCAGCAGATAAAAGGTTGTTTGGCCCACCAGATACCAGTAATGTTTTATTGTTTCCCGGCTACGATGGCGGTGCGGAATGGGGCGGTGCTGCTGCCGACCCATTTAAAGGCATATTGTATGTTAACGCTAACGAAATGGCCTGGTTTTTAAAAGTAGAAAAACAAGTAGCTACCGCTGTTGTGGCGGGCAAAGGAGCGGTACAGTTATCTGCCGGCGAACAGCTTTACTCTAGTTATTGCAGCGGCTGCCACGGTAAAGATAGGATGGGCAATGCTGCCAGCGGTTACCCTAATTTAACTACTGTGCCGCAAAAGAGTACACAACAATACGTGCATCGGATAATTAGTAATGGCAAGGGCATGATGCCCGCTTTTAGCAACATATCAAAAGACGATCAGCAACATGTTGTTGATTATTTATTTGGTACACAAAAGAAAGAAGCGATGTCTGCTAACCTTACTATTACTAATCAAGGCCTGTACAAGCATTCCGGATACCAGAAGTTTTTGGATGACAAGGGTCTGCCTGGCATTAACCCGCCATGGGGAACACTTACAGCCATTGACCTAAATACCGGCCAACAGCTTTGGCATATACCTTTTGGCACTACGCCAACCTTGCCCAACCAGGATACCAACCCTACAGGATGCGAAAATTATGGTGGCCCTATAGTGACTGAAAATGGCTTGCTGTTAATAGCCGCAACAAAAGATGGCATGTTCCGCGCCTTTAATAAAAATAGCGGTAAATTATTGTGGCAGGTACAGCTACCCGCAGCGTCTTTTGCAACACCGGCGATGTATAGCGTTAATGGCAAACAGTATATTGTACTAGCTTGCGGCGGCGAAAAATTAGGCACTCCAAAAGGTAATAAGGTGGTTGCTTTTGCTTTGCCATAACACATTTTCATGCAAAGGAGCTAAGCAAGTTTCATGGAAAGCCGTAAAGATGCAAAGGTAGTTTTGTTGTGTAGCGCAATACTGTTGAGATAGAGCTTCGAGTGTTTTTTATTTGCGCCACAGGTGCTGCCTGTTTGTTGCATTAAAACAATAAAAGTTAAAAATGCTGTGTAGCGGTTACCCTTTAGCTATGCCCGCCAACACAAATTATTAAATCAAAATGCGGCTCTTTGCAGCCAAGCAGATTGATTCGGATTTCTCTGGGTTTTAGTGCGCTTACTTTTCCAGTAAATACTAAAGTAGCAAGTTGAGGAGGTGTTGCAAAAAGGTATGCCGTTGAAGGGAGTGACACAACGATGATCACCAAAGCTGCTGTATTAGCCCGGGCTAAGCTTGGGGCAATACATAAATAATTGTTGCAACATTTCTTACAACATCCAATACAAAAAGCATATTTTAGTAAAGTGAATTTTCCAAAAAAACAATATTATTGGACCCTTAAAAATATTGCTATGCTGATGAAAAAAAATCGGAGGAAATGTTTTCTCCTGGTTGCTGCTATCTTTTTAATTATTAGTGCCAATGCACAACCGCACTCACTTTTTAATGGCAAAGATTTAACTGGCTGGCATGCTGATGTGCCGGAGATGGATACAAATTCCATGGCTCGTAATCCATTTATTGTACGCAACGGCTTATTGGTAAGTTTGGGTACGCCACAAGGCCATCTCATTACCGATTCAGTGTACAAAAATTATCGGCTCGTGGTTGAATACAGGTTTCCCGGCAAGCCCGGCAATAGCGGCGTATTAGTGCATGCTTCTACGCCCAGGGCTTTGTATAAGATGTTTCCAAAATCGTTGGAGGTGCAGATGGAACATGATAATGCGGGCGATTTTTGGTGCATTGTAGAAAATATAAACGTGCCGGATATGGAAGCCCGCCGTGGGCCTAAAAAAGATTGGGGCATTACGGAAGGAAAAGGCAGGCGCATAAAGAATTTAACGGACAGCTCTGAAAAACCACTTGGGCAATGGAATAATTTAACGGTAGAGTGCTATAAAGATTTGGTACGTGTATGGGTTAATGGCGATTTGGTGAATGATGGGTATGGCTGTTCTGTAACCGAAGGGCATATTGCGTTTCAGGCAGAAGGGAGCGAAGTGGAATGCAGGAAGATGGAGATAGTGCCGATAAATAAATTAACCAAAGCAGGACAAGGCATGACAGGCAAGTAAGATAAGTTGGCTATTTTGTTTTTTATTAACTGATAATTAAATATACGCTTGCATTATGAAAGTACTACGGATCCTTCTATTGATTTTATTGGCCCACAGCGCCCTGGCACAAAAGTTAACGCTATACGATTTAAGCGTTGAGCATAAAATAAACCCGCTTGGTGTAGATGTGCCGCAGCCACGGCTGAGCTGGAAAATAAATGGCGTTGATAAAAATATCATGCAAACTGCCTACAGTCTACGAGTTGCAACCGATAAAAACTTTTCTGCAAAAAATACAGTTTGGCAAAGCGAAAAAATTAGTTCGGGCGAATCTGTCTTGCAGTCGTATAGCGGCCCTGCGTTACAGCCAGGCAAGCGTTATTACTGGCAGGTAAAAATATGGGATGGCAACAAAAAGGAATCTGCCTGGAGCGAGCCTGCATTTTGGGAGACAGGCTTTTTGCAACCAGCTAACTGGAAGGCAAGTTGGGTAGAGCCTATACAAGATACCGTAAGGCAGATGCCGGGGTTATTAGTGCGCAATAATTTTTCAGTCGCCAAAAAAGTAGCTTCGGCCCGGGCGTATGTTACGTCTCATGGGTTTTATCAATTGTACCTCAACGGTAAAAAAGTAGGGGATGATGTGTTGACGCCAGGGTGGACATCTTACAAAAAGCGATTGCAATACCAAGTGTACGATGTTACCAATATGTTGCAGGGTGGAAAAAATGCAGTGGGTGCTATGCTGGGCGATGGCTGGTACAGAGGCTCGCTGGCATGGGATAATAATTGGGCAATATGGGGCAAGCAATTGGGCTTGTTATGCCAGTTGCAAATTACCTATACTGATGGCACGGAGGCTATTATTGTTACCGATGAAAGCTGGAAAGGAACACAGGATGGCCCAATTATTTTAGACGGCATCTACAATGGTGAAAGCTACGATGCCAGGAAAGAAATGCAAGGGTGGAGTACCGCAGCTTTTGATGACAGTAAATGGAAGCCCGTAAAGGTAGCGGCATACGATAAAAGCAACATTGTAGCCACGCAAACTGTTGCTGTTAAAAAGATACAGGAGCTGCACCCCATAAAGATTTTTAAAACTCCCAAAGGATTGCTGGTGGCAGACTTTGGACAAAATATGGTGGGCTGGGTAAGGCTTAAAGTAAAAGGCGCCGCAGGTACAACGGTAACTATACGGCATGCCGAAGTACTGGATAAATACGGGGATTTTTATACCGATAATTTACGTGCCGCAACGGCTACGGCAAAGTATATTTTAAAGGGTGGCGAAGAAGAAACCTACGAGCCAAGGTTTAGCTTTTTTGGATTTAGGTATATTAGTATCGATGGCTACCCCAACGAATTAAAACCAGAAGATGTTACCGGCGTAGTGGTACACAGCAACATGACGCCAACCGGTACGTTTGAATGCAGCAATGCCATGATAAACCAATTACAGCACAATATACAATGGGGGCAAAAAGGTAATTTTTTAGATGTACCGACAGATTGCCCGCAACGGGATGAGCGCCTGGGATGGACGGGCGATGCGCAGGCATTTGTGCGTACTGCGGCTTACAACATGGATGTAGCAGGCTTTTTCACTAAATGGACGAAGGATATTGCAGCCGACCAATATGCGGATGGAAGGGTGCCGTTTGTAATTCCGGATGTGTTGAAAGACAATGGCTGCTCAGCAGGTTGGGGCGATGTGTGTACCATTGTGCCGTGGACCATTTACCAGGTATATGGCGATAAGCAAATATTGCAAACGCAATACCCAAGCATGAAAGCTTACGTGGAATTTATCCGCAAAAAAGCTGGCGACAGTTATTTATGGATAGGTGGCAGCGTGTTTGGTGATTGGCTATTTTATAAATCAATGCAGCAAACTGAAAACGATGGCTATACAAGCCCTGATATGATTGCTACTATGTTTTATGCTTATTCTACAAAATTAGTGGCGCAGGCAGCAGCGGTGCTGGGCAATACCGCAGATGAAAAAATGTACAACGAGCTTTTTGAAAAGATTAAAGCAGCCTTCAATAAAAATTATGTAACGCAAACAGGGCGCATTGCTTCTGAATCGCAGACCAGTTACGTGCTTGCATTAAATTTTAATTTACTGCCCGAAGATATGCGCAGCAAGGCCACGCAATATTTGGTAGATGATATTAAGGGAAGAGGCAACCATTTATCTACCGGCTTTTTAGGCACGCCTTATTTATGCCATGTGCTATCGGAAAACGGCCGTGCGGATGTTGCTTATGATTTATTGCTGCAGCAAACATACCCTTCTTGGCTGTACCCTGTAAAAATGGGCGCCACCACTATTTGGGAAAGATGGGACGGGCAAAAAACCGATAGTACTTTTGAAGATATTGGCATGAATTCTTTTAACCATTATGCATACGGGGCTATTGGCGATTGGATGTACAGGGTTGTGGCAGGTATTGAAATTGGCGAAGCCGGCTACAAGCGCATTGTGATACAGCCACATCTAACCGATAAGCTAACTTATGCCAAAGCAACCTTTGAAAGCAGCTACGGCACCATCGCTTCAGGCTGGCAGGTAAAAGATGGCAAGCTTACAATTACGGTAAAAATACCTGCTAATACAACTGCTGCCATAACCTTGCCGGATGTATTGGTTGATAAAGTAACAATACAGGGAAAAGCCATCAGCACAGTGTTTAAAAATATTAAGCAAGCTGAAGGTAATGTAGTGGTAGAGGCAGGTTCAGGAGAATATGTTTTTGAATATGCTGCACCAGTAAGTAAAATAAACCAGTAAATAATATTGTAAAAATAAATTGATCTGGCATTGCCAGGGGAGATTTGTTTAAATATGCTGCACCGGGCAGCAAAACAACTAAGTAGGTTTTGGTAAATTCGAATATGAATTGCCCTGGTATTTATGCCAGGGCATTTTCATTTTTCAAGTATTTTGGTAGCACCTAATGCAGTAATAATTGAATCTACGCACCGTGATAGGTCTTTATTTCATGCTCCCAAAAGCGTAAAACTGTAAATCCTTTTGATGAAAGCAAATTCGTATTTTCTATATCCCGTTCCATGTTCCGCTCAATTTTTTTTATCCAGTATTCCCGGTTAGCTTTTATGGTTGGCTTCTTTACCGCCCATTGGTAGCCATGCCCAAAGTCGCCATCTACAAAAATTATTACTTTGTATTTATTAAAAACAATGTCTGGCTTACAATGTAGAAAAGGTACGTGCAATCGGTACTGGAAACCTATTTTCCACAGCGCCTTCCTAAGCGCCAGTTTGGGCTTGGTGTTAGTGCTGCGAATATTGCTCATTAATTGTGAGCGCTGTGGTGTGGTGTTAAAAGTGTAGATAGCCAACTTTAAAATAATTGATAAGGTGATACTAGGGCAGGGTAATAAAAGGATGCCAGGCAATAACGAAACTATTCACAATGCCAACGTTACAATTGACTATTCCCTAAGTAATTGAATATTTTACAAAGGATATGCCAATAAAATAGCTATTAACAACAGCCAATAAGTACTGTCATCAGTAATTGTAATAAAGTAGCTGTAACTTAAGTAATTTGCGCCCTAATAAATATCCTTCTAATGCAGATACAATTATTAAAATCGAAGCTTCACCGCATGGTAATTACAGAAGCCAACCTTAACTATGTGGGCAGCATTACAATAGACGAAGATTTAATGGATGCGGCAAATATTATTGCCAACGAAAAAGTGCAGGTAGTAAATGTAAATAACGGCAGCCGGCTGGAAACTTATGTAATAAAAGGTGGCCGTGGCACAGGGGTTTGTTGCCTTAATGGCCCCGCAGCAAGGCAGGGCGCAGAAGGCGATATCGTAATAGTGATTTCTTATGCCCTTATGGATTTTGAAGAAGCGAAGAATTTTAACCCTACCATTGTTTTCCCAAAAGCTGGCAACAAATTATAAGGTAAAATCAGTTGCTACATAAAAAATTGTTCCTTAATTATTTTGCCATTTTTAACTTCGTACACGCAAAGCCCGCTCATGGTTTCTCTTGGGCGGCCGTTCGTGGTAACGTCCATGGTGAGCGTTAAGGCAATGGAGCTACCGGCCACATGTGGCGCCAAAACTTTGGTGGGGTGTACCTTACGATATTAAGCCAATTTATGCCCCTTCTCAATAATATTTTGCAGCCCGTGGGTTTCCTTTGTAAGCAGGGGCGATTCCATTGGTTCAATGCTGGTGGCATTATCTGAATATAATTCTTTTTATGCTGTTTCATATTCTTCCTTGCAGCATAATTCAGCAAGCCGCTTTGCAATTTCGTTGGTTGTTATAATTATTTTTTTATTAAGGCACAAAACGATTTCAATTTTTAAAAGGCTTTAAAAAAATAATTAAAAGATTCATGGATGTTTAACAGCTGCGACGCTGTATCATGCGTCGGGGGTGGAAACGGAAATCCTTTTTTTGCCGGCCGCCGCAAAAAAAGATTGCAGTGTACAGCCCGCCCTGCTTGCGCAGCTTAAGGGTACGCCCAAGCTTTCAATAAAAATACAGCATCTAATAAATAGGGATTTTGTATCCATAATTATTTTTGTCCGGGCAAATACAGCAGCCATGGTGATCATCGTTGTGTCACTCCCTTGTACAAAAATAGCTTTGTTCAGCACCTCCTCAACTCGCTACCCTATGCTTTTTGCTTGAAGGGAAAACGCCAGAACAGGCCAGGTAATGATACTTTCTCAAGGTGCTATTATACCTTAATAAATTGCAATGGCTTTAATAGGATACAGTGTAAATTTTTGTTTTATCACCCATTGGGCAGCTTATTTAATTATTCATTGAATTTGTATTTATCCCAGCGGGATAATTTCTTTGAAGCAATAGAAGATAAATGTATTTTGCCCTACCGGCATAACCTGTATCTGTCAAGAATAATCCATTGTTTTTTTAGCAGAAGGTTTTATCTTGAGATTCTTAATAAATGCATATCTCATCATCATTCCAATTCAACAAAACAATAATGGCTTCTACTAAAAAATCCTTCATTATTTTTTTTATTTTAATTATGGCTGTGACAGTCAACATAAAAGCACAATCAAAAAATAGTTTTGATGCCAAAGGGATTAAGCTAACTATTACTGAGGTTGATAATAATTATCAAAATAAAGGGCAGGCATTAATAAAACTGTCCATCACCAATAATGCAAAGCAAGCATTGCCCGCCATCGGTTGGCATATTTTTTTCAATTCTAAAAATACCCTGCAAACAATAGATAAAGCACCTGCATTAACCATACAGCAATTAACGGGCAACTTGTTCCGGTTAACGCCGGCACAAGCTTTCAAGCTACTAGCACCCAACGAAACCGATACAGTCCTGGTAATATTGGAAGCTTTATTAGCAAACAAAAACGACCAGCCCGAAGGTTTTTATTTAGTGTGGGATGATGCGCCAACTAAAGCCATCAACATAAAAAATATTGTTACAGTTTTATTGCCCATACAGCCAGTCAATGGCAGTATCATTTCTGATTTTGCCAGTGAGGCATACAGCCGTTATACAGCCATAGAAAAAATACCAGTAGAAAATGTACAAAAAATATTTCCTACGCCTGCCAGCTTTAAAAATAGGGGTAAAGTGCCTGCTCCTTTAACTAGCGTTGGCCATGCTGCCGATAAGCCGTTTTTATTAAGTAATGCTGTACAAATTAGTGCAGATGCGGCTTTTAATAATGAAGCCAATATATTGGGCGATGACTTATTTACATTGCTTGGCAAAAAAATTAATGTTACTACTACCACGTTAACTAACAATTCGATCAATTTAATAAAAAAAGAGGGCTTGCCCGCAGAAGGCTATGAGCTAACGGTAAGTGCAGATGGGGTTGCCATTGCAGCATCTACGCCCGCAGGTATTTTTTATGGCCTACAATCTTTAAAAAGCCTGTTGCCTGCTGAGGTATGGAAAACCAGCAAGGTTAAAAAGCCCATCCCGCTACAAAGCATGGTGGTAATAGATTCGCCCCGGTTTGCTTACCGTGGATTTTTGCTGGATGTAGCCCGTAATTTCCAGACCAAAAAGGAAGTGCTCCGGGTTTTAGATTTAATGGCGATGTATAAATTGAACAACTTCCATTTTCATTTAACCGACGATGAAGGCTGGCGCTTACAAATTGATGGCCTGCCAGAGCTGACTGAAATAGGCGCCAGGCGCGGGCATAGCCTTGATGAAAAAGAACACATGCCTGCAGCTTATGGGTCTGGCGGTTTAACAGATTCATTGTACGGCAGTGGTTATTACAACAAAGCAGATTTTATAGAGATACTGCGTTACGCCAATGCAAGGCACATACAAGTAATACCCGAAATTGAAACGCCTGGCCATGCAAGAGCAGCCATAAAGTCGATGGATGCACGGTATGAAAGGCTGGTGAAAGAAGGCAAAAAAGAAGAAGCACTGCAATATTTTTTAAGGGATACGGCAGATCAATCTACCTACACTACTGCACAAAGTTTTCATGATAATGTAATGGATGTGGCACTGCCTTCTGTATATACTTTTGTGGAGAAGGTAGTCAGTGAGGTAGTAAAATTATACCAGCAGGCGGGCGCACCTTTAACCACTATCCATTTAGGCGGCGATGAAGTACCAGCAGGTGTTTGGGAGCGTTCGCCTGACTGCGCCAACCTAATAAAAAAAGATCCATCAATAAAAAATACCGATGGGCTTTGGTATTATTATTTAAGCAAAGTAAACAACATCTTAAAAGCAAAAGGGCTTACGCTTTCCGGCTGGGAAGAAATCTCTTTCCGCAGGACGATGATTGATGGCAAAAAAGTAAATATCCCTAACCCCGGCTTTGTAAACCAAGATATGAAACTATATGTATGGAACAATTTGGAGGGCAGCGAAGACCTGGCTTATAAACTGGCTAACAATGGTTACAAAGTCATTATCACTTTTGTAACAAATTTTTACCTGGATATGGCGCAGTATAAAACCTATGATGAGCCGGGTTATTACTGGGGTGGCTTTACCGACTTAGAAAAAGTGTACCGCTTTATCCCATACGATTATTTGAAAAATGCTACAGGTGCGGATGGCAAGCCAGTCGCTCCCTCAACATATTCGGGCAAGCAACGGCTTACAGATTATGGCAAAGAAAATATTGCTGGGCTTCAAGGTTCTTTATGGGGCGAAACATTAAAAGGCCCGCAGCAAATGGAGTATATGTTGCTGCCACGCCTAACCGCCATTGCCGAAAAAGCATGGGCGGGCGAAAACGATTGGGCAATAGAAACCGATACTGCCAAAAGCAGCGCGTTATACAGCAAAGGATGGTCGCAATACAATGCTGTACTAGCTTTAAGGGAATTGCCACGGCTGGATTATTTTAATGGCGGCTACAATTACCGCATACCTTTTGCCGGTGCCATGGTAAAAGATGGGCAGGTGTATGCCAACGTTCCCTTTGCCAATTTTACAATTCGATACACCACAAATGGCGAAGAGCCTACCAATAAAAGCAGCATCTACACAATGCCCGTAGCACAAAAAGGTATTATTAAATTGAAGGTTTTTAATAGTGTTGGCAGGGGAGGGAATGTAACGGTAGTTGAAAATAAATAGATCCTCAGGTATCCTTCCTAAACACGCCGCGGCGTGTTTAGGAAGGATACCGCAAAACGAAGATTTCCCGGATACTGGTATGCTCCGGAGAATATGCCGTGGCGTGTTCCTTCAAATGGAATTCATTATTGCTCCTAGCGAAATATTTGAACAGCCTACAGAATACGCCGCGGCGGGTTGCGACAAAGATGGCTACTGGTTGCTATGCCACTAGCATTAGCCCCATAATGCATAATAAAAGATCCCTGAAAAACCAATGTAAAATAGTGCGCCGCCTGTGAAGCCCCCTATAGCTGCTGTATTGGCTGTAACACCAAAAAGCTACTAAATATTTTATTGCCTGCTATTATTATGGGCTGCCGCGCCACCTTCCTCGTAAATAAAACTTCTTTATTAACTGGCTTAGTCATAATTGCGGCATTATGGTATGTAATAGGTATAAGAAAATCTTTTTATTAACCTGTTTTTTTTCGGCATTTTAGTTGAACTTTGGCGTCCGGTAAAAAAGCTGCTACAAGGCGGCTGGTTGCAGCGTCTCTCTTCTGCATTAATTTATACAGGCAATTTATGCAGCCCAGCAACAACCTTACCTTAAAAATTGCGCATAAATTAACGTAAAACAACCCAACAAATAAATGGCAAAAAAAATAGCTGACGTAAAAATCCTCTGCTTTGATATTGGGGGTTCTCATATTAAGGCTACTATTTTAAATAGTGCGGGCGAGTTGCAGGCGGAATATAAAAAAGTAGTTACGCCACAACCGGCTAACCCTGCTAATATGTTGGCTGCCATAAAAACCCTTGCTTCAGGCTTTCCGGGATATGATAAAATATCTGCCGGCTTTCCTGGCTATGTACGGGATGGTATTGTAAAAACGGCACCTAACCTGGATTCTGCTGCCTGGGCTGGGGTGAGCCTTAGCAAAAAATTAGAGGAAATTTTGGGTAAGCCAGCAAGGGTTGTAAACGATGCAGACCTGCAAGGCTTGGGCGTTGTGAGCCAAAAAGGACTGGAAATGGTAATTACGCTTGGTACAGGCTTTGGTACAGCACTGCTTATGGATGGCGTTTTATTGCCTCATTTGGAACTGGCACATCACCCTTTTACAAAAAATAAGACGTACGATGACTACCTGGGCGAAAAGGCTTTTGAAAAAGAAGGCCAGGATAAATGGAACAAACGGGTAAAAAAAGTGCTGATGGTTTTAAAAACAGTTTTTAATTACGACAGATTGTATATTAGCGGCGGCAATGCGCAAAACTTGAATTTTAAGCTTGATAAAAATATTATTGTAGATAGTAACCAGGATGGTATTAAAGGTGGCGCAAGGCTATGGAATTAAATTACGAAGCTGTAAATTTGTTTAAGTTTCATAAATAATAATGCGTTTAAAATGTCACAATTAGTCATAATCAAATAAATAAAATTTCATGGATCAAAATGCACAGGATATTGAGCAATTAGGCATCAATACAGCAAGGCTTTTATCAGTTGATGGCGTACAAAAAGCTAATTCCGGCCACCCGGGCATGCCAATGGGTGCAGCACCTATGGCGCATGTACTATGGGCAAACGCAATGAAGTACAATCCAAAAAATCCAGAGTGGCCTAACCGCGACAGGTTCATCTTATCTGCCGGGCATGGTTGCATGTTGCAATACAGTTACTTATATTTAACCGGCTACGATTGTACGCTGGACGACCTTAAAAATTTTCGTCAACTAAATAGCCGCACGGCAGGCCATCCTGAATACAGGCTGTTGCCGGGCATTGATGTTACTACCGGCCCGCTGGGTGCAGGCTTTGCTAACGGAGTGGGTTTTGCCATTGCGCAAAAGCATTTGGCCGCCCGTTTCAATAAACCAGGGTTTAATCTTTTTGATTACAGCATCTTCGTTATTTGCAGCGATGGCGATATGAGCGAAGGCGTTACATCAGAAGCTGCGTCTATGGCCGGCCACCTTGGTTTGGGCAATATGATTTACCTGTATGATGATAACCATATTTCAATTGAAGGCGATACAGCAATTGCATTTACAGAAGATGTTGCTATGAGGTTTGAAGCCTATGGCTGGCACGTGCAGATTGTAGAAGATGGAAACGATATTAAAGCTATCGCAACTGCAGTCGCTAATGCAAAGGCAGAAATTAACCGCCCGTCTTTAATAAAAGTTCGTACGCACCTTGCTTATGGCAGTCCTAATAAAGTAAACACCGCCGGCGCACATGGTTCTCCGTTAGGCGCTGATGAAATCAAACTAGTAAAGAAATTTTTTGGCTTTGACCCTGAAAAATCTTTTTACGTCCCGGATGAAGTACTGAAATTTTACCATGCAGCTGGTGACAAAGGCGCGTTGCTTGAAAGTGATTGGAATGCTTTGTTTGCAAAATATAAAGCTGCACATCCTGAATTAGCGGCTGAATATGAATTGGCTTTAAGTGGCAAATTGCCGCCCGGCTTTTTGGCTACCATACCCGTTTTTGAACCATCAGATAAAAAGATGGCCACCCGCCAGGCATCTGGCAAAGTGCTGAATGCTATTGCGGAAGGCTTACCACAATTAATAGGTGGTTCTGCGGATCTTTCTCCATCTACAGATACAATATTGAACGGCTACGATTCATTTCAACCAGGCAGTTATGGTGGCAGGAATTTTCATTTCGGTATCCGCGAACATGCTATGGGCTCTGCTTTAAATGGTATGGCGCTTACCAAAGGTGTTATCCCTTATGGCGCAACTTTCCTTATATTTTCTGAGTACATGCGCCCTCCTATAAGGCTGGCCGCTATAATGAAAATTTGCCCAATTTTTGTTTACACGCACGATAGTATTGGCTTAGGCGAAGATGGCACAACACATCAGCCAATAGAACAATTGATCTCTCTGCGTTCTATCCCCAATGTAACTGTCATCCGCCCTGCAGATGCAAATGAAACAGCACAGGCGTGGCGTGTGGCAATACAGCATACCGATGGCCCAGTGGTTTTGGTATTCACCCGCCAGGGATTGCCCATCATCGACCAATCAAAATTTGGCAAGGCAACCGAACTGGAAAAAGGTGCTTACATTTTATCTGATTCATTGCTTGACCCGCAGGTAATATTAATTGCAACAGGTTCTGAAGTTGATTTAATTATGCAGGCGCAGGCAAAGCTTACAGAACAAGGTATTGCAACCCGTGTGGTAAGTATGCCATCATGGGAATTGTTTGAAAAGCAAGATGCAGCTTATAAAGAAAAGATTTTTCCTGCAGCCATTAAAAAGAGGTTGGCAGTTGAAGCCGGTTCTCCTTTGGGATGGCATAAATATGTAACCGATGAGGGCGAAATAATTGCTATGAATGGTTTTGGCGAATCTGCACCGGCAGATGAATTGTACAAATTGTTTGGCTTTACAGTTGAAAATGTAGTGGCCAAAGCAAAAAGCCTTATAGGCATTAAATAATTAAAATTGAATTGCACCGGGTTTTAACCTGGTGTTTTTTATAGTATTGCTGATGCATAATCATCTTAGAAAACAATAAATAATATTTTAATGAAAATAGGCATAGCAGCGGATCATGGAGGGTTTGAATTAAAACAATCCCTTCATCCATTCCTAACTTCGCTTGGTTACGAAGTGGAAGATTTTGGCGCGTACGCAGTAGATAACCAGGATGATTACCCAGATTTTGTAATACCACTAGCAAAGGCTTTGGTAGATAAAAAAATAGACAGGGCCATTGCAGTTTGTGGCAGTGGGGTAGGTGCATCTGTTGCTGCTAATAAAATATCCGGCGTAAGGGCTGCTTTAATTAATGACCATTTTTCTGCCCACCAGGGCGTAGAAGATGATAACCTTAACATGCTATGTTTAGGTGGCCGGGTTATAGGCAATATGGCTGCACAAGAGTTGGTTGTATCTTTTTTAAATGCTGAATTTACTGGTTTAGAAAGGCATATGCGCAGGCTGCAGAAAGTGCATGATTTGGAAAAATAATACGGATAAAACCCTATAAGCAGTTGCAAACCCCGATAGCGGTTGATTAAAACGATCCAATTTTTAATCTGGTTCTTATAATAATCTAATTACGAAAATGAAAAAAATAACAGACCTTAAAATTCTCTTTTTTGATGTAGGAGGTATACTGCTAACAAATGGCTGGGGGCACGAAAGCCGCCATGAAGCGGCGAAAAAGTTCGGCATCGATTATGCAGAACTTGATGCCTTGCACAATTTTATTTTCAACGTATACGAGATAGGCAGCATAACGCTGGATGAATATTTAGATACGGTTGTTTTTAACCAGCCAAGGGATTTTGTGCGGGAAGATTTTAAAGATTTTATGTACTCGCAATCTATTGAACTGCCGGATATGTTGAAGTGGCTAAAAGAGTGGAAACAGGATTGTGGCTTCAGGATCATCTCTATTAACAACGAAGGGAAGGAATTGAATGATTACCGGGTACAAAAATTCAAGCTCCACCAGGCTTTCGATGCATTTATTTCAAGTTGCGAAGTAAGCAGGCGCAAGCCAGACCCGGGTATTTTTAAATTAGCATTAGGCATAGCACAGGCTTCGCCCAGCCAATGTGTGTATTTTGATGATAGGGTGATGTTTGTAAATGCCGCACAAAATCTGGGTATCCGCGCATTTCACCACACCAGCTTTGAAGAAACCAAAAAAATATTAGAAAATTTAAAACTCGAAAATTTTAACCAATGAGCAATATAACAGATAAATATAATTTCGGCATGATAGGCCTTGGCACCATGGGTCGCAACCTTTTACTAAATATGGGCGACCATGGCGTGGCTGGCGCAGGGTACGATAAAGATGCAACAAAAGGCGCTTTGTTGGAAGAAGAAGGCAAAGGATTAAAAGTAAAAGGCTTTACAGATATAAAAGAATTTACCGCCAGCTTAACCAGCCCAAGGGCAATTATGATGCTGGTGCCAGCAGGTAAAATTGTTGATAGTGTGATAGAAGAATTATTGCCTTTGTTAGATAAAGGAGATATTTTAATTGACGGCGGCAATTCTCATTTTACAGATACCAACCGCAGGGTTGAATATTTAGAAAGCAAGGGGTTGCATTTTTTCGGCATGGGTATTTCGGGCGGTGAAGAAGGTGCACGCAAAGGCCCGAGCATGATGCCTGGAGGCGATAAAGAAGCTTACAATGTAATGAAGCCAATTTTAGAATCTATAGCCGCACATGTAGATGGCGCCCCTTGCGTTACCTACATAGGGCCAGGTGCCGCAGGGCATTTTGTAAAGATGGTACACAACGGCATTGAGTATGGCTTAATGCAATTAATATCGGAAACGTACGAGATTTTAAAGAACGGCTTGCAGTTGGATAATGAAGCCATCGGCAAAGTATTTACCCAATGGAACGAAGGGCGCCTGCAATCTTTTTTAATGGAAATTACCAAAGATATTTTTGCTTTCAAAGAAGAAGGCGCAGACCATCTTTTATTAGATGATATTAAAGACGAAGCAAGGGCAAAAGGCACCGGCAAATGGACATCGCAGGTAGCAATGGACTTGCAAAGCCCGATACCCACGATTGATTCGGCAGTTGCCATGCGTGACCTTAGTAAATATAAAGAATTAAGGGTACAGGCATCAGCCATCTATAGCAAAAATGATAGCCCTTTATCTGTTGATAAAGATGCTTTTTTAGCCCAATTGGAACAGGCATTTTATTTTAGCATGGTTATTACTTATTCACAAGGCATGCAAATGCTATCGGTTGCTTCGGCGGAATTTAAATACGACCTGCAATTGGCAGAAATTGCTAAGATATGGCGTGGCGGCTGTATCATCCGTTCGGGCTTTTTAAATGAGGTATTTACTGCCTATCAAAAAAATAACAGCCTGCAACATTTGTTGCTGGATGAAGGCGTTGCGAAAATAGTAATAGAAAGCCTGCCAGGCGCACGTTCGGTAATTGCTGCTGCAACTGACACAGGCATTGCTGTACCCGCATATGCGGCATCTTTAAGCTACTTTGATAACCTGCGTAACAAAAGGATGCCATCTAATTTAATACAGGCACAGCGTGACTATTTTGGCGCACACACTTACGAGCTAACAGGCAAGGAAGGCGTATTCCACACACAATGGGCAAAGAAATAGTTATGAGTTATAAGTTATGAGTTATAAGTTTTTTCAATTCCCTGGCGTTTAACGAAAGGGTAGAATCCTAATAATTGGTAACAATAAAAATTTACTGTAACTCATAATACAAAACTCAAAACTCTACCATAACTCGAATACTTCCCAACCCGAAAGAATTCATAACTTATAACTCCTAACTTAAAAATCAAAATGTATCAATCCTTAAAAAACCAGCCGGTAATATTTGTTATTTTCGGCGGCACCGGCGATTTAAACTCCCGTAAACTAGCACCCGCTTTATATAACCTCTTTTTAGATAATTGGCTGCCAGACAAATTCTCTATCATCGGTACCGGAAGGACGCCTTTAACAGATGAACAATTCTCAGAAAAAATATTGGAAGGCATCAATAAATTTTCCCGTACCGGCAAAGTAAAAGATGATAAATGGGCGGACTTTTCCAAGCACCTCCATTACCAATCTGCCAATGCAAAAGATGTAGAAAGTTATAAAGCTTTTGGAACCAGGATTGACGCCCACAACGAAGAGTGGGGCACTGCGGCAAATGTTATTTATTACCTCGCCGTATCGCCCGATTTCTTTCCCATCATTGCCGAAAATATCTCTAAAAGTAAA
>JAYVUJ010000037.1:0-7183 GCA_043788035.1 Ferruginibacter sp.
ACTGGTGTTTGTTTTTGCCAGGATGCCACTGATCAACAAATCAAAAATAGAACAGGTTATATTAATATTGATTTGCCTTTGGACATTCTCTATATTAACCGGCGCAGCGGCATCTATAATACGTTCGGCGGTTATGTTTACTTTTATCGCCGCAGGAAAAGCGTTTGCCAAAAGTTCTTCTACTTACAACACGCTGGCGGCATCAGCATTTGTAATGCTTTGTTACAATCCTTATTTTTTATGGGATGTTGGTTTTCAATTATCCTACCTCGCCGCAGTGGGCATCATCATCTTTCAAAAACCCATACACACCTGGTTATACGTTAAAAATAAATGGTTGAATATGGTGTGGGAACTGATAGCCATTTCATTAGCTGCACAAGTATTAACTTTCCTCATTTGCGTATATTACTTTCACCAATTCCCAAATTTTTTCTTGATTACTAATGTTATCGCGGTGCCTTTATCAACAGTAATTTTATATGCAGAGATAGCACTGCTGGCGCTTTCATGGATTCCTTACATTGGTATGTACATTGGCAAAATGGTAGATTGGATGGTTTGGGGCATGAACAAATATATTGTTTGGGTTAGCCATCTGCCGTATGCTTTATGGGATAAAATTCCGGCTACGGTTGTTTCAACCAGCTTATTATATGCTGTAGTAATTGGGCTAAGTGTATGGCTGCTTAACAAAAATAAATATGCTTTTAGTTTCGCCTTGTTTTGTATGCTTTACAATTGTAATTGCCGGCAACGAGTGGCAAATTAAAAAACAGCAAAAAATAATTGTGTACAACGTGCAGCAGCATCAGGCAATAGATTGTATAAATGGCAACAATTATCAATTTATAGGCGATAGTATTTTATTGGTTGATGGCGTACTGCAAAACTTTAACTTAAAGCCTTCACGGGTGGCGCTGCAATTGACTAACCGTGTTGATACTATGCCCATTACTAGTAAGCCAATATATTATTAGTTTAATAATAAAAAAATTATTGTGATTGACAAATCAATTCAAACCAACGCTACAAAAAATTGATGTAGACCGCATCATCATATCCAAAAGCCCAAACCTCTATATGGCGCAGCTAGCATGCATCTTCAACTGCAAGCAATATGTTTTTGATGCTTCCAATAGTTTGTGAAAAATTATGCTTTGGCAAAAAGATGCACAAGCCCTCCATTTAAATGTTTACTCAATACCTACTGAAGGTGCATTTGTATACAATACCGGCATGTAAATAGCTTTACAATATTTTTTACTTATTTTCAATGCTTAGTTTTACAGTTATCAAACAAAAAACACCTCTATACTTCCACAGGTTGCACTCTTTGCAACGCTCCGGCTTGCTGGTGTTGCTTTGCGTTGCGCTAAACTATTCTGTTGCTGTTGCCCTGCCTTTTATGGTTAAAGCGAATGATAGCCTTCCACAAACAAAACAAAATACAGTCATTATCCCTTTCGAGTATAAGCAATCTGCCCTTTACCATCCTTTTACATTTAAAGCTATTGATAGCGTGATAAATATTCTGCTAAAACACGATTCTGTAACGCTTAATATTGAAGGCTATGCCCATGTGGATGAAGGCAGCGATACCATTTGTTATTACTTGTCGCTAAACAGAGCCTTGGTTATAAAAGATTATGTGATGGCACGGGGTGTTGATAGTGCCCGTATTATTTCATTAAAAGGTTTTGGAAATTTACGGTCGGCACATTTAAAAATTTATAAGCAGATAATAGAGTACAACTGCCGGGCAGAAATTGTACTGAATTACCCTTTGCCACCGCCACCCGTAATAATTTTAGATGCCGATGCAGATGGCATACCAGATACCGAAGACCAATGCCCTACTGAGTATGGAAGCAAAGCAAACAATGGCTGCCCAGATAAAAATACCATTATAGTGCCGTTCGAAACTCAGCAATCATCGCTTTATTCAGGTACTTACAATGTGTTGGATAGTATTATTGCCATTGCGTTGAAAGACCCTACCTTAACTATTTCCATAGAAGGCCACGCTTATAAAACCGAAGGTTCCACATCTGTATGCAACCAACTGTCAAAAGACAGGGCAGAAATTGTAAGAAACTATTTGCTAAGCCGCCAAATACCAGCCGCAAGGATAGAGCCTATAAAAAGTTTTGGAAATTCACGCTCCATAACCGCTGGCAGAAACCCGTGGGAAGTAACCCGTAACGCAAGGGTGGAAATATTCCTGGTGCACCACTAAGTAATTTTTTTTTAAAGGCGATAAATAAATGATGGGCACTTCTATCAACTTTACCTTTATGATCATCTTACCAACAAAACGCATTACCGTCTTTCCGGCAAAAACATCTACCAACAAAAAATACTACTTTTGCGGCAATTAGTAAAATCAGGAAGGCTACAATCCTCAACGCCATCCACATCAACCAACATACATGAACAAAAAAATTCAGTCAGCGCTTATTTCAGTTTTTTATAAAGATGGTTTAGAAAATATCATCCGGCAATTGCACCAGCTCGGCATTACCATCTATTCTACTGGCGGTACGCAAACTTTTATTGAAGGTTTGCAAGTGCCTTGTATTCCTGTAGAATCGCTGACAACCTATCCATCTATTTTAGGCGGAAGGGTTAAAACACTGCATCCATCTGTGTTTGGCGGTATTTTAGGCAGGCGGGATAATGAAACTGATTTGCAGGAAATGAAACAATATAATATCCCAGAGCTGGATTTGGTAATTGTAGATTTATACCCGTTTGAAGAAACTGTAAAATCAACTACCGATGAAAAATTGATCATCGAAAAAATAGATATTGGCGGCCCATCCATGATACGTGGCGCTGCAAAAAACCATAAAGATGTAGTGGTTATCGCTGCCAAAAAAGATTACGCTTTACTGGAACAAATTTTAAAAGAACAGCAAGGCGAAACCACATTGGAACAACGCCGCACATTTGCCATTAAAGCATTTGATGTATGCACCGGCTACGATTTAGCCATCTCCAATTACTTTAACAATACAAATTTTACAAACCCTTTCGATAAAGAAAAATCTGTTTTGCGCTACGGCGAAAACCCACACCAGCAAGGCATTTTTTACGGTAACCAAAACGAAATTTTTGATAAGCTGCATGGCAAGGAACTAAGCTATAATAATTTGGTAGATGTAGATGCCGCCATACAATTAATTGCAGATACAACCGCAAACTTCACAAAAGGCGATGTAGTTTTTGCCATCATCAAACATACTAACCCTTGCGGCATTGCGGCACGCCCTACTCTAAAAGAAGCCTGGGACGCAGCCCTTGCCGGCGACCCGGAAAGTGCCTTTGGTGGCGTATTGGTGTGTAATGCCGCTATCGATAAAGCAACTGCAGACGCCATTAACGAAATATTTTTCGAAGTATTGATCGCACCTTCTTTTAATGCCGATGCACTGGAAATTTTACAAGCCAAAAAGAACCGGATATTATTGGTACAAAAAGCGCCGTTAACCACAACTCACCAGTTTAAATCTTTACTAAATGGTATTTTAACCCAGCAAAATGATGTGGGTAATTTTACA
The DNA here is from genome assembly GCA_043788035.1 of Ferruginibacter sp. Taxonomy (GTDB): domain Bacteria; phylum Bacteroidota; class Bacteroidia; order Chitinophagales; family Chitinophagaceae; genus Ferruginibacter. Next base: position 3,564 of record JAYVUJ010000037.1, read on the forward strand.
GATTGGAAAGAAGCTGGCGGAAGAGATACGACTGAAACAGAAAAAGAAGACCTTGCATTTGCCAATTTAGTTGCCAAGCATTTAAAGAGCAACGCCATTGCATTGGTAAAAAATAAACAGCTTATTGGCAAGGGCTGCGGGCAAACTTCCCGCATAGATTCTTTGCGCCAGTCAATTGATAAGGCAAAGCAATTTAACTTCGGCCTTACCGGTGCGGCACTCGGCAGCGATGCATTTTTTCCGTTTGATGATTGCGTGAAGATTGCCCATGCAGCTGGTATTACGTCGTTTATCCAGCCAGGAGGGTCCATCCGCGATAAAGATTCAATTGATTATTGCAAACAAAACAACCTTGCCATGGTAATAACGGGGCTGCGCCATTTTAAGCATTGATACAATTATTGTCCTGGTCAATACAGTAGCTATGTGGTACTGCGGCGGCGGCGCACTTTTCAACATTGGTTTTTCAGGGATCTTTTTCCACCAATTACGGGGCGATTTAGAAACAAAAAGTCTTTGGTAACATAAGCTTGTACAAAAAGACGAAAGGCTGCAATTTTACAAGTTGAGTGTAAAATTGCAGCCTTTCGTCTTTTAAAATTTTTTTTGATTTAATTGATAAGATCAATAAACTTCATTTTCTCCTATACCAGCGGGGGTTAAATTATCAGCTACCATAATTTTTAAAGGAGTAAAAATTAAGTTGTTAGCCACAAAATTATCGTAGTTTTTAAAAATAACATTCAGCGCTATAAAGTTCATAACGTAAGCCTGGGTTTCAGCAGGCAAAAACTTTTTAATATCCCAAAAATCAGGGTTTGCTTTATTTGATTTTCTTATCGCTCTTCCAACACCGCCCACGCCGCAATTATAGCTTGCCACTACTAAAAGCCAGTTGTCATCAAGGTTTTCACGCCTGTCACTTAAATAATGCGCAGCTGTTACAGTTGATTTTTCAAAATTCCGGCGGTCATCTTTTTGCCTTGCTATTTGTTTATAACGCAGCTTCCCTTTTTTTGTATGTAAGCGGCTAATTGCTCTCCTGTCTACCGTATTAATCCGCTGCCCGTAGTTCATTCCATATTGCTTTGCCACTACATCCATAATTTGCCAGTAACCAACAGCGCCAGCTTTTGAAATTGCGTTGGCATTGCAGGCAGATTCCAGCATCATCAGCACACTAAATTCTTCCGGCACATCGTATCTCTTTAAAATAGCATTCACTTTAGGCATAATATCCTTGCCCTTTTCATACATGCTTAACAAATAATCCCGCCTCTTATTACTAAAATTGGCTACATAATCTGCAGCCATCAATTCACTGCCTTTTAAAATATCTGGAAAAACTACATTGGCTGCCTTAACGATATAAAATGACTCTTTTTTTGTATGTGCCGCTGCAAGTAGTACCTTTTTTGTTGTATCTGTATAGTTTTGCCCAAAAACATTGGTAGTACCAGCTAGTGTTGTAAGTATACAAAATATAGCTGCCGAATGGGCAAATGCTTTTTTTAAACGCTTCGTTATAACCATAATTTATACAATTTAATCCTCATGCGATTTGGCAAATGTAAGCTCAAGAGGCAAAAAATACGTTTTTTAACTGTTAAAACTTATGCTTGCAAATTGCATCCTGTTTAGATATGCTCGCAGTAAAAACGTTAATTGTTAGGAGTTTTACGCATTTTTGCATTGCATTAATCCAACCGTGGCAAAAAGAAAAAAGCAAAAATCAGCAAAAAACATATTCATCACTATTATATTATTGCCAGTGCTAGCTATGGCAGCTTATTATGGTTTCCGGTATGTTTACAGGCCTAAATTCGTCCATTATCCGGGTTTTGGCATTGATATTCCGATAAATTATACCGTGCATGGCATTGATGTTAGCCGCCACCAATCTATAATTGATTGGGGTGACGTAAAGGCGATGCAGGTAAAAGACATAAAAATCAGCTTTACCTTTATGAAAGCTACTGAAGGCGTACAAAACGTGGATGACCAGTTTAGGGATAATTGGCAGGCTGCAAAAGAGGAGGCAATCCCGAGAGGCGCATACCACTTTTTTGTACCATCAAAAAGTGGAAAGCTGCAGGCACAAAATTTTATTTCTACAGTACGGCTTAAAAAGGGCGACTTGCCGCCTGTGCTGGACATAGAGCAGATAAACAATACCAGTATTGCTAAACTACAGCAAGGCATTACTGAATGGCTTACAACCGTACAAGCCTATTATAATATAAAGCCAATTATTTATACTAACGCCCGTTTTTATAAAAGTTTTTTAGGTGATAAATTTGATAGCTATCCATTGTGGGTAGCACATTATTTAGTAAAAGATAAGCCCCGTATACAACGCACGTGGACGTTTTGGCAACACAACGAAACCGGGCAGGTAAACGGCATTGAAAGCTATGTGGACTTTAATGTCTTTAACGGCGACAGTACAGCATTTAAGGAATTGCTTATTAAATAAGTTATACAAAAAGATAGAATAATACGGTAAAGAACGAACTTTAAAGCTATTCACATAAACATATGGAGCCAGATGTAAGAGCCTTTTTAATAACTATTATGCAGACCATTTCTATGGCTTTGCTTTGGATGCTGGTGAATATGAGCATTGGCATATATTATGGGTTCGGATTTTTTGAAGGTCATCCTAACTGGAAAAATTATATTTTTTATGTTTGGTTTTTGGCAAGCTTTGCCTGGCTTATTAATTATTTTAGAAAAAAGTGGAAAGGCTGGAAAGAGATTGGGGAATAATATTAGTATAATTATATTTTAATCACGGGTGGCATTCTAAATCCTGCTATAATCTGCGAATCTGCAGCTAAATAAAATCTGTTGATTATTTGCAATGTTAGATATACTTCAGCTGAAACCCTTAGCTGCTATGGTCTGCAATAATTAACCACTGGCTTTTTATTTTACGGAATATTAATGTAAAAGTGCCCCCAATATCGCCCATGCTTCTTTTAAGGTGCCACTTGCCAACTACAAAATAATAATCGGCTGAAAGCTTTTTAAATTCCAGTAAATCAAAATCAAGCTTGCCCATGGCTGCTATGTCGGAGTAGTTTTTCTTATAGTTATCCGAAGTTTTTTGCCAGCCATACGTTATGCCGCTTTTACCAACAAACAGCAGCGAATCGCTTTGCCAGTAGCTGTTCATAAAAGAATCAACATTGCCTTTATTCCAATCGGCAGTTTGTTGCGCCATAACTTTGCGGATGCTTGTTTCATCTGTTGATTGTGCAGTAGCACAAAAGGTAACTATAATGAAAGTGAGCGTACTTAAAAGTTGTTTTTGCATCTTACTAAGATATAAAAATAATGCAGCTTTAATGTTTATGGCGGGGAGAACTGCATCGTGCCTGATTGCACAAACGATAATTATAAAAATGCGCAATTAAAATTAAACTAACGGCAAAAAATAAAAACAAATATTCAAAATGCGGAAAGAATTGTTTTAATACCAAAAAGATAAAACCAACAGTAAAAATAGTTACTGGCAGAAACGATTGGTGATGCTTTATATGCCCGTGCCATAAAGAGTAAGAACCTACCATAAATGCCAGCAATATCATACCCCACTCAAAAAAAGAATTATGGAT
>JAYVUJ010000038.1:0-4150 GCA_043788035.1 Ferruginibacter sp.
AGGTATCGGTGAAAGGGTTACTACTAGCTTACCAAGTGCCACTTGGCAATATTGAGCTGGTACATGCGGGGCAGGCTATTGGTATGCACGAACATCCCACCAGGGCCCTTAAAGAAAAAACCACCTCTTCCATTGCCCTTGGGTTTAAATTATTAGCCAACGGCAAAATTGATGCCTTTATAAGTGCAGGCAATACCGGCGCCATGCTGGTAGGCGCTTTGTTTAGCATAAAAGCAATTGAAGGTGTTTCCCGCCCCACCATTGGCGCCTACATCCCCAGGGAAGATGGCAGTTTAGGGCTGTTGGTAGATGCAGGTGCCAATGCCGATTGCAAGCCAGAAAACCTTTCTCAATTCGCAACCTTAGGGTCTTTGTTTGTAGAGCACATCTTAGGTATTAATAAACCTAAAGTAGGGCTTATAAATATTGGGGAAGAAGAAGGAAAAGGTAATTTGCTGGCTCAGGCAGCTTACCCTTTATTAAAAGAAAATGAGCATATTAATTTTATCGGCAACATAGAAGGTAGGGATATTTTGTTATCCAAAGCAGACGTAATGGTTTGCGAAGGCTTTACAGGAAATGTAGTTTTAAAGCTGGCAGAAAGTGTGTACGACATCATACAACGCAGGGGCATAGAAGATGAGCATTTTGACCGCTTTAATTTTGAAATGTATGGCGGCGTACCGGTTTTGGGAGTTGCCAAACCAGTCATAATTGGTCACGGCATATCAAAAGATTTAGCATTTAAAAATATGATCAGTATTGCACAACGTATGCTGGAAACAGATTTGATGCAAAAGATGAAAGAGGTGTTTGTACAAAAATTATAAAAGATATTTAGCATAAAAAAGAAGCCATCGTTTTGATGGCCTTTTCCATTCATAATCAAATCTGATAGTACGCCCATAAAAATACCCGGCATAATTAAATGCCGGGGGCTTCTCTTTGAAAATTTTTTATTATTAAAATATATAGGCAACCCTAAAGCCAAATGCGCTTAAAGTACCAACTTCTTGCTTAGCAGAATAGCCATCATATTTAAATGAAACATCAACGGCTTTTCCACTTTTGGTCCTGAACTCATAACCAATTGCTGGTGTATATGCAAAAGCAGTCCCTAAACCTTTGTTTATAATCCCAACCCCAATTTGAGCGGCACCATAAACTCCTTCAGTGAAGAAATACTTTCCACCAACCCTGATTGGTATAATAGTTAATCCTGAATTTTTATATCCCCCGCCTACAGACTTTCCATTATAAAAAATAATACCTGTAGTACCGGTAACATTAAAATTTTGCTGAACAGGAAGTTCCGCCTGTGCAGTACCGCCAATGCCAAAGGAATATCCGGTTGAAAAATTGCCAGTAGGAATAGATAATTCTGGGCCTACACTAAATTTTAAATTTTGGGAACGTTGCGCCATTACTACGCCTGATGTGCACAATGCAACCAGCGTAAACATAATAATCTTTTTCATCTTCAATTAATTTTAGATTGCAAATGTACGTTCGTAAAAAACTAATTACAAACGTAACAGTTGTTAAATTTTTTATTAATACAAATTGAATTTCAATATATAAGTCCACTAAAAAAGCCATTGCTGATTAAATGTTATCCAGCATATCTTTTGTCATGCTTGCAAGGTTATAATCTTCCTTCCATCCCCAGTCGTTCCTGGCTACGCTATCATCTATGCTTTGTGGCCAGCTGTTGGCAATTTGCTGGCGGTAATCTGGCTGGTAAGTTATTTCAAACTCAGGTATATGTTTTTTTATTTCCACAGCAATTTCTTTAGGCGAAAAGCTCATGCCCGAAATATTGTAAGAAGTACGCACTTTTATTTTATCTGCCGGCGCTTCCATCAGTTCAATAGTAGCCTTAATTGCATCGGGCATATACATCATAGGCAAGTAAGTATCTTCCTGCAAAAAGCAATTGTATTTTTTTTCTTCCAGGGCTTCATGAAAAATTTCTACCGCATAATCTGTTGTGCCACCACCAGGCGCGCTTTTATAACTTATAAGCCCAGGGTAGCGTATGCTCCGCACATCAAGCCCCCAGCGCTGGTGGTAATAATTGCACCAAAATTCTCCTGCATATTTGCTGATGCCGTACACTGTAATGGGTTCTATAATAGTTTGTTGAGGGCAATGCCGCTTAGGCGATGTAGGGCCAAAAACCGCAATGCTGCTGGGCCAGTAAACCTTGCTCAGTTTTTCTTCCTTGGCAATATCAAGTACGTTCAGCAGGCTCGCCATATTAAGGCTCCAGGCAAGGTTAGGGTTCTTTTCGCCTGTGGCACTTAATATCGCTGCCAATAAATAAATCTGTGTAATATTTTGGCGTATCACTTGCACATGCAGCATCTCTTTATTCATAACATCCATGCTCACGTATGGGCCGGTACCTTTCAACAAGTCATTTTCCTCTCTTAAATCACTGGCTACCACATTGGCGTTGCCATAAATTTTTCTCAGTGCCAGTGTAAGTTCTACACCTATCTGGCCGCTTGCACCAATCACCAGTATCTTATCTTTTACCATATTTATTGTTTTTTACAGCTGCTAAAGTAATGGAAAAAAAATTTGCCTCCATACGCCTTTTGCTAATTATCAGCTACCAGTTACACAAAACACCTCGCAAAAAGCAATACAGGCAAATATCTTTAACTAACAAAAAATAGGCACGGCATACAGTACAACTATAAAATTTACTGCATTACCCAGGATAAAGAACAAAATATTTGGCTGGGCACTGATGATGGCCTTACTATTTTTTTAGATGTAGAAATGCCCCATATGAATGGCTTTACAATGCTTTGGCAATTGAAAAATAAAAATTTTGAAGAAATTTTTATTTCCGCTTACGACCACTATCCTATACAAGCCATAAAGTTTAGCGCATTGGATTACCTGGTAAAGCCCGTTAAAGTAAACGACCCTAAAATAGCGGTTGACAAAGCCGCTGAAAAAAGAAAGCAGCCCATCTTCAACAATCGTCTAGAACTGTAGCTGCAAAATTTTTTAGATGAGAAAAAAGAATACCAGCGCATTGCCATCTCCACCAAGAAAGGCTTGCAGTTTGTAATGACAGACGATATTATTTACCTGGAAGCAAACAGCAATTACACCAGCTTTTATCTAACCAATAACGGAAAAATAACCGCTACCAAAACGCTAAAATATTTTGAAGAAATTTTACCTTCATCCATATTCATCCGCAACCACCATAGCTACCTCATCAATAAAAATGGTGTTGAAAAATACATTAAAGGCGAGGGCGGGCAAGTGGTGATGAAGAACGGTATTACGCTGGATGTTGCCCGAATAAAAAAGGAAGAATTTATGAACGCTGCCGGGCATTGATAGCCAATTACATTACAGGATAATTTATTTACAAATCCTCGCGCCTTTTGCAATATAGCCCATAATTTATTTTACAAAAAGGTAATAGCCGGCAATACATCTCCAGCATAGCAGCCTGGGCTAGCAGTTGCTTTTTATCGTTTTTGCCAATAATGTTTTGCCCATCTTTTTCAGTTTCCCAAATAGCATCCGCATCTGCAATAAATGCATCAAGGTATTTTTTCTCTTTATCGTACTTGTACAAATGGATATATGCCCGCAGCAACACGGCATTAAACCAGTAGTTTCCTGGCCAGCGGCTACTTTTATAAAAATGTACGAAACCCGCTGCTGCTATCAGTTTAGCTTCTATTAAATATTTTTGTTGCGTCGTAATTTCGTATAATAACACATTGCTCTGCAGTATGGTAGCCGTGTTGTAAGTATAAGTTGCTTTATCAATTTTAAGGGAAGAGATATGTATATTGTCATAATAAACATGGGTATCAGCTTTTAAATATTTATTTACCCAATTGTATAGCAACAAGGCTGTATCTAAATATTTTTGTTGTTTGGTAGCTTTGTATAATTACAAGGCTAAAATTATTCCAGGCCCCTTACTACAGGTGTTTTTGCTATTTTTTTCACCTTCTTTCCAATACAAGCCACCGCCGGAAATAGTATCATAGCCCGTCATCATAAAAGTATAAATTTTGCGGCCTTCAAATAAATAACTGGCATCTTTTATACGTTCGTGTGCATCCATACAGGCAATGCCTACCCACTGGTTATCATCATAAAAACG
>JAYVUJ010000039.1:0-4363 GCA_043788035.1 Ferruginibacter sp.
TTAGCCCTGCGGCAAAACACTTAATCTTGAACTAAAAAAATCTTATTCCTTAATTTTTAATTCTTAATTGCTTTTTTATGTTCCTCCCTGTAATGCTGCAGTAAAAGATCGCCGCCAAAATCATTTGTTAAATCACGGATAACGGTGTGGATATGGTTGGCATTATTCTGCGAATTATCGTACTCTATAATTATGGTAGGCCCTTGAATGCGGTAGTAGCAGGGCTTTCCCAGCGCGTGGGTTGTATAGCCAGCCCAGCTAAACCAAAGCTTATCCAGCCCCGCCGCCTGTATTTCTTTTAGCATAATCGCCGCAAAAGGCTTTGTGTACCGGTGAAGGTAAAGCCCAATCAATTGCAGCAATTGTTGCTGGTGCGCAGGCGATAACTGGTGATAAGGTATGCCTGCGGGATGTTCAATTAAAGCCTGTCGGTTGGCAAGCGTTATTATTTCTTTAGGCGCGAGGGAATCTATAATAGCCAGCTTCATTTCACCGGGAGTTAATGCATGCAGCATCGCAAAACCTTCGTCTGTTTCCTCTTTTAATACCTCTTTATTTTTATAGATGCCTTCCTGTACAATGGCTGGGTTACTGCCTAAAAAACTTGGCGTGCCTGCTACCAGCTCTTTTTTATCAACACTAAAGTGAAACGCTACATGATGCCCTTCAAACCGCCAGCCCCAAATGGTACTATCTCCGGGTATCCCAAACATGGTCATAAAATATTTTCCAGTATCACGGTAATGGTCTTCGGGCATGCGGTGTTCCATTTCTTTCAGCACATTATCCAAAAGCATAATGGCGTTTATTTTTTTTACCGTCTGTTCAGCAAGGCAAGTTTCTAACAATACCTTTAATGCTTGCCGTTGTTTAAGGGTTAACTCGTTGTAAGAAATTCCCATACGGTCTTCGAGCGGTACGTAATTAAAACGGTAGCGTTCAGCGGTATCAAAAGGATAGAAGGCTTTGGCACGTTGGGTACTATCCAGCAAAGTGAGGAAGTTGTTGGCTTTGCCTACCATATCCTGGCTTTTAGCGCCAGCAATAAAGACAAAACAAAAAGCAATGAGCAAGCAGCAGCGGTTCATATAGCGTAATTAGTTACGACAAATATAACTTTTATGTGTGATGAAAGATCTTGATTTTTGATGTGTTATATAAGATGTTTGAGGTGAGATGCTTGATGTGTGATGTGAGATGGCTGATATCTTGCAACCCGAAGTATCTTTGGTTAATGCAGGGGCTTAATCCATTTTTTATGTGATGATCTTTTGAGAAAGTAAATATCTTAAATTATTGGTTCAACGCAGGAACAGGCTGCATTCTGTTCAGCAGGATATTATTATTTTGTTGAACATTCGTTTTTGCGGGTTCTTTCCTGAACACGCCGCGTTGTGTTCAGGAAAATAAAAAATAGTCAACCTGCATACGCCCCTTAATGCATAATAAAAGATTCCTGAAAAAACAATAGGAAAAAGTGCATCGCCTGTGAAGCCACAAGGCTATGTATTTGCAGGAACAACAAAAAACCCGGTTAAGAATTGAGAATTGATGCCGTTAAATTAAGAATTTATATGTTTGTCTTTTTCTCACCCTAACTCTCCACAAAGGAGAAGAAAGACCTTAAGTTAACGGAGTTGAATTAAAAATTAAGAATTAAGAATTTTGTCGAACGGTAGTTTGAAAGCGGACTCAACCATTGTAAGAAGACAAACAACAAACAATAAACAATAAACCCCAAGAATCTAAAACTCATAACTCCTAACTCATAACCTAAACCTCAAAAGGTCTTTCATAATTGCTTTCGCTATCGCAGACGCCAGCTTTACCGGTACGGCATTGCCAATCATTTTGTAGCCCGTAGCTAAATTTTTGTAGTCAAAAATAAATTCGTCTGGAAAAGTCTGTATCCTGGCACATTCCCGTACGCTTAGCCTTCTGTATAATGCTTCGTTGCCTGTCACAAATATTCTTTTATCTACCCCGGCTAATTCCATTTTTGGTGCTTGTGGATGCAAAGGTGCGTGCCTGCCGCCTGCCTGTATGGTAAACGATACCTCATTCCAGCTACGCACCCTGTTCCTGGACATATACATGGTTGAAAAACCGCCAATCATATATTCGTGGTTGGGTATTTTGCAAAGCCCGCCGTTGGTTTGCTGTGTATGTAGTGCCGGCAAGGCAGTATCTTTTAAATCGTTGATGGTGTCAAACAAGCTTACTTTATTTTTAATTGTTTTCCCTTCGGGGAAGCTAAACTCTAGTCCCAGGTCGCTTCTGTAGCCGATAAAGAAAACTCTTTTCCTATCTTGCGGCACGCCAAAATCTGACGCATTTAATAACTTGAAAGATAAATTGTAGCCACATTCCTTAAACATAGCCTTAATATTTTCTAACGCATTTTTATGCATCGGCAGTAACATGCCGCTTACATTTTCCGCTAAAAAAAATTTTGGTTGCTTCGCTTTCAGTATCCTTATAAAATCGAAAAATAGCTGGCCCCTTTTATCGCCAATGCCCCTTAAAGTTCCCGCGGCGCTCCAGCTTTGGCAGGGCGGACCACCAATAATGCCATCGCAATCGGGTACTTCATCTGCAGGTATATCGGTAATGCTGCGGGTATCTAAAGAAGTATGCGGATGGTTAAAGCGGTAAGTTGCCCAAATGTCGCGGTCGTATTCGTTGGCATAAATGCATTTAAAGCCTGCTTTAGAAAACCCAAGGTCTAATCCGCCAGCGCCGGCAAAAAACGTTGCTAATTTTAACTTCTCCATACTTTTTTGTTGCATAATAAACTGCAAATTATTGTTTTATTGTACGCTGATTGTTTCTTTATTGTTTTTAATATCCATATAGTTTGCCAGGTATTTATCTACTATCTCCTTATCCTTACTTACCACAAACTGCCCTACTTCTGCATAAATGCCTTTATAGGTTTTACCTGGGTTATGTACAAAATTATTGATGGCGATACTATCCAAATAAATAAACTGTGTGGGCGTATGATTAAATGTAGATACAAAAACGGCATCATCTATAATAATGTATTTGCGGTGGCAGTTTTCATTTACCTGGTATTATATATTGGGCAGGCCTTGCAGCTGCTTAAGAAATTGTATAAAGTTGCCCGTATTAAAGGGGGCGGCGAAAGGTGTTATTTTCCACATTGCTGTTATCAGTAAAGGTCTGCGATAAAATAGTTATGCCCAAACCTTCAGTAGCTTTTTGCAGCAATAAGCAGGCAAGGCCATTTCTAGTATAAGATGCAGTAGTAAAACCGGTATGGTATTGCACATTTATCCTGTAATTGACCGGGCACACATGCTGCCCTACTATAATACCCCGTTTTTTTGCTGCAGTAATTAAAGCGGTTAAATAATCTTCTACCTGTAATGAAGCATTGTAATAAAACGGTGCCATAAAGCCACCATTGGCTTGTAATGTTTATGCAACGGGGGTTACCACAAAGTCGCAATGGGAAGTGGTAAAATCAAATTCGCTTATTGGGATAGCCGTTTTCCGCAGTGCTGTAAAAAAATTGATTGCCGCTTGCTGATAGGTTGGCTCATCGTTAATATACAATGAATTTTCTTCTTTAACAAGGTCACGTACGGCAAAGTTGGAAGATGTTATGGCCATATCGTACCGCCCATCATTATGTTTAAACAAAAAAGATTTTGCGTGCAGCGAATAAGGCATATTGCCCCGCAAAAACTTTTTTGCCTTGCTGCTACGGAGGTATAAGTGTGGAAAAAAGTACAAGTTATAGCCGGCATATTGCTTACGGTAATGCCCGGAAAATATTTCTTTGCCCAAGGTACGCTTGGTACTATTGGTTATTACACCCCGGGTTTCTACAGCAATAATATCCTTTGCGTTTGTAGCAGCATAACCTTCAATGGGTATGGTATACGCATTTACCTTTATGCCTTGTTGCTACAATGCTATAAATTGCTGGTGCAATAAGCTATTGTTAAAAAGATAAAGGCATACCTGTATTTCTGATAAGGTACTGGCATGCGTAGTTAAATAGTGCTGCAAAGCCTTTACTAGTTTAGGGCTGGAGCCACAACTATAAAAATCGAATTTATTCCTATAGCCGGCTGGGTCATCAAAAAAAACGTCAAAAGGCATGGTATTGTTTTGGGTACGGTAAATAGGGGCGTTTGTACAACCATTAGGCGGGAATATCCTTGTTGTAAGAATATGCAAGCATACGGATTGCTTTGTAAAGAATCAGTTTACGGGATTTTTTTAAGCATCTCAAGTTACAGTGTTCTTTTAAATAATTAGTAAACACGCGCTGCATGTTTGGCATTAGGAGCAACGCGTAATTTCCGGTACGCAATTATTGACTATCGAT
>JAYVUJ010000040.1:0-3531 GCA_043788035.1 Ferruginibacter sp.
TATTGAAAAGGGATTTTTCTTTTTATTGACCTTAGGTTGTTTTTTGCTCACCCTGCCTTATTTTTGCGGTATGCAATTTTTTATTCTTCAAATCAGCAGCGTAAACAGTGCAGCAAATTATTTGCCCATTGCTTTACAATTAATATTTGCCATTGGGTTTATTGCAACAATGATGGGGCTTACCCATTATTTTGGTCCTAAAAGAAGTACAAGCGATAAACTTCAGAATTTTGAAAGTGGTATCGAGATAAGAGGAAATGCCCGTCAGCCAATGGCCATAAAATATTTTTTAGTAGCCATTTTATTTGTTTTGTTTGATGTAGAGGTTATATTCTTTTATCCTTACGCAGTAAATTTCCGTGCATTGGGCTGGAATGGTTTTGTAGCGGTTGTAACGTTTGTAGGTACTTTTTTAGCAGGCTTTGTCTACATCATTAAAAAGGGTGCGTTAGATTGGGAAGATTAATAAGGCGTTTAGCAGATTACTCAATTTGCTGATTTGCTAGTGAAAAATACAACAGAATTGAACAAACATACGTTAGTAAGGTTATTAAATTAGCACATTAGCAAATTAGCTCATTATCAAATATATTTTATGTCTCGTCCGGTTCAATTTAATTCAAAGCTTAAAATGGTAGAAGCCCCGGCAGGTATGATGGGGGATGGTTACATGGCGACTTCTTTAGAAAAAGTTGTTGGCCTGGCACGTAAAAACTCTATCTGGCCTTTACCTTTTGCCACTTCTTGTTGCGGTATCGAATTTATGGCAACAGCAGCCAGCCACTACGATATTGCCAGGTTTGGCGCAGAGCGCATGAGCTTTTCTCCACGCCAGTGCGATTTATTAATGGTGATGGGCACAATCTCAAAAAAAATGGGCCCGGTATTACGCCAGGTATATTTACAAATGGCAGAACCACGCTGGGTTTTATCAGTAGGAGCCTGTGCTTGCAGCGGTGGTATTTTTGATACATATTCTGTATTACAGGGCATTGACCAAATAATACCTGTAGATGTTTATGTACCAGGCTGCCCGCCAAGGCCGGAAGCAATATTGGATGGCTTTTTAAAGATACAGGAACTAGTAGGCAATGAAAGCCTGCGGAGAAGAAAGGGAGATAAATATAAAAATCTTTTAGAAGGGTACGGAATACAATAGCATTATACAAAACTAGCCATTTCAGCAAGTGATCACTTCAAATAAATGAACGCCAAAGCCTAAAGTTACATGTCCTTAACAAACGAACTTATACAACAAAAATTAACCGATAAATTTGGCGCAGACTTAACCGGCTGGTCACTTCCTTACGGTATGCTGACCTTTACAGCCCCTAAAGAATTAAATTTAAAAGTTTTGCAGTTTTTATATGATGATGTAACGTTAAAGTTTCAATTTCTGACTGACCTGCAGGCAGTCCATTATCCGGATAGTAGTGGTGCAGAGCTTGCCGTGGTTTATCATCTTCATAACTTAACAGATAACATCCGCATACGTTTTAAAGTTTTTACAGATATAAAAACACCGGATGTATACAGTGCTACTGCATTATATGCATCAGCTAATTTTATGGAAAGGGAAACTTACGATTTCTTTGGCATTAACTTCATGGGGCATCCAAACTTAATAAGGATATTGAACGTTGAAGAAATGGATTATTTTCCCATGAGAAAAGAGTTTCCGCTGGAAGACCAAAGCAGGGTTGATAAAGATGATGAGATGTTTGGCAGGGGATAATAAGTTCCATTCACCTTACTGTACATTGAGCATGAAAGTTAGATTGAGGTAACAAAAAATAACAAACAAAAAACTCAAACCCAATCGGGTAAATTATGAGCGACCACATTTTATTACCAGAAGGCAGCATAGAAAAATTAACGACCACCCTTAACCTTGGGCCTACCCATCCGGCAACACACGGCGTGTTTCAAAATATTTTAGAATTGGATGGAGAAAGGGTGATGAGTGCAGTTTCTACAGTAGGCTATATTCACCGGGCTTTTGAAAAACTGGCAGAACGGCGGCCACTTTATCAAATTACGCCATTGACCGATAGGATGAATTATTGCTCATCTCCCATCAATAATATGGGTTGGCACATTACGTGTGAAAGGTTGTTAGGCATCACGCTTCCAAAACGTGTTGATTATTTGCGCATTATAATCATGGAGTTGTCCAGGATATCCGACCATCTTATTTGTAATTCTATTGTAGGCGTAGATAGCGGTGCTTTTTCAGGCTTTTTATACCTCATGCAATTCAGGGAACTGATTTATGAAATTTATGAAGAAGTCTGTGGCTCCCGCCTTACCACAAATATTGGGCGTATAGGTGGTTTTGAAAGAAATTTTACTAAGAAAGCTTTTGAAAAATTAGACCAGTTTTTAGCAACCTATCCAGCGCAATTAAAAGAATTTGAAAAACTATTTACCCGTAACCGTATTTTTATGGAACGCACCATTGGTTGTGGTCCTATTAGTGCGGAAAGGGCGCTTAATTATGGGTTTACCGGACCCAACTTAAGGGCTACCGGCGTTGATTATGATGTTAGGATTCATACTCCTTATAGCTCGTACGATGATTTTAAATTTGAAATCCCTGTAGGTACAACCGGCGATTGTTACGACCGTTTTTTAGTACGCAATGAAGAAATGTGGCAGAGCATTAGTTTAATAGAACAGGCTTATGCTAAAGTAAAAGAATTTACAGGTGCCGAAGCGGAAGTTTTTCATGCAGATGTGCCCGCGTATTACTTGCCAGAGAAGAAAGATGTGTACACAAAAATGGAAGCCCTGATTTATCATTTTAAGATTATTATGGGTGAAACCGATATACCGGCAGGCGAGTTATACAGTTCTATCGAAGGTGCTAATGGCGAGTTGGGCTTTTACCTTATAAGCGACGGAGGGCGAACGCCTTACCGCTTACATTTCCGCAGACCATGTTTTATTTATTACCAGGCTTACCCCGAATTGATAAAGGGCGGCATGTTGAGCGATGCGGTAATCACAATGAGTAGCCTGAATTTAATTGCGGGTGAGTTAGATGCATAAGGATTTTTGACTGCAGATAAAATTTTGAAAAAGCGAAAGAATAAATAAAATGGATATCCAGTTTTCAACAGACAAATTACATAAGGTGGGCGAAATAATAAAACGCTATCCCGAGGGCAAGCAAAAAGGTGCGTTGTTGCCTATTTTACATTTGGCACAAGATGAATTTGGCGGCTGGCTGGATACGCCTGTAATGGATTACGTGGCAACACTATTGCATATTGAACCAATTGAGGTGTACGAAGTAGCAAGCTTTTACAGTATGTACAATTTAAAGCCCGTTGGTAAATTTTTATTTGAGGTGTGCCAAACTGGGCCGTGCATGCTAAATGGCAGCGACCAAATTATTGACTATATCAAACAAAAACTGAACATTGGCGTAGGAGAAACAACAATAGATGGATTGTTTACTTTAAAAACGGCAGAGTGTTTAGGAGCTTGCGGTTATGCGCCAATGATGCAGCTGGGCAAGACTTACAG
>JAYVUJ010000041.1:0-4914 GCA_043788035.1 Ferruginibacter sp.
CATGCCGAAGCTGTGCAGGTATATTATGACCCATCAAAAATTACTTATCAGACTTTGTTAAAGGCTTTTTTTGCCAGCCAAGACCCAACTACCTTAAACCGCCAGGGCAATGACGCCGGAACACAATACCGCTCTATTGCTTTTTATACTAATGAAAAAGAAAAAAAAGTAATAGATTCTACCATACATAGCCTTGCCGCCGCCAAAGTGTACAGCGATAAGATTGTGACCCAGGTGTTGCCGCTAACAAAATTTTACAGGGCCGAAGATTATCATCAGGAATACATTAGCCACAATGGCGATAACCCTTATGTAGCCAATGTTTCAATACCCGACTTTGTACGTTTTAAAGCAGCGTTTAAAGAAGCTAAGTTTAAGTAAGTTTTAGATGCCCCGTTAATTTGTCCAGCTCTTTTAAATAATCATATTGAAGGTCATCATGTAAAGTAGCTATAACCTTAGCTACTTTTTTTATTTGGGCTTGATAAAGATTATTAAGCACTGTATTTCTTTGCAAGGGTATAGAAGAGTTTTTAAGCGTACTGCAAAAATGCAGCAGCAGCTCTACTTCCGCCTGTTTGGATGCGGTGTATCGGATATGCTTTGCCAGTGTGCGCAAAATTTTACGAAGGCTTTTTTTTGCAAAATACACATTGCTTTTATTAATGGCTGCAAAATCCTCCTCCACCTCATTTTTAATATTGATGATGTAAGCCTGCTCATCATGAGCTTCAAAAAGCAGGTAGTTTAGCAACTCTTTATTATCCTTTTTATATTTTGCCAACCGCAGGCAAAGCTCCAGCAATTTAGCCGGTGGCACGTTGCTCAATTCCTGTTTAATATCGCTGATGCTTGCTGCTTTCATGCAACAAAAATAATTAAGTTAATGCATGTGCATCCCAATTTGTGTTACAAGGTTTTTAATAATTTCAATACGATACAATCTATAGAGCGCCAATTGATATTTATCCACAGCTGTTGATTAGTATTTTCTAAAAAAATATACGCTTCAGCAATGTTTATTCGTTTGGCTTTAAACCGCACACAACCTTTATTCCATGAAGAAATTTACAGTATCAGTATTATGCGCAGCTTCTTTTTTTATCAGCCACGCACAGTTTTATAAATCCTTTCAGCCCTCACCTGCTTTTAGTGATTCGCTTACGCGGATAGTTTTTGATTTTAGGAATGACTATAAATTGATACAAGGCAAAGAATTAGTGCCGCAAGAAAGTATGGAAGTATTTCAATCAAAGGTTGGCTTGCCCGGTGCTGCACATTGCGCCATTTATCGTTTTCATTCCAAGATAGACACTACTGCAAGCTGGCAAGCTCTTATGTATGCTGGCGGCAGTTATCAAGAAGCGGTAAAAGTTTATAAAAACACCTACAGGCTGGTACAAAAAAGCCGCATTAAATGGATTGATAAAAGCATCGCTTCATTTATTGGCGAAATGGAAAAGCCCGATGAAAACGTTGCGTTTGCCACCAGCTTGTTGCAATTAAATGTTACCGACCCAAGGTACCGGAACTTTTATGCCAATATTGAATTGACAAGTAGTTACAGCGGCTGGGAAGTACATTTAAACTTAAACTCAAAAAAAGATGACAAGGCTGAATTTTGACCTTTATACCATTGCCCTGGGCTTAAGCCCGGGGCAATGCGTGGTGAGGGTAGTTTACACATTTACTTATTGGGGCTGTACAGAGCAGCCTCAAATTTTCTGCCTGTGATCGCTTAACATTTCCATCATCCATTCGGGGCAGATACTATCATCTGCGCCCTGGCGTTAATGCCTACATGTACCACCCATGACCATTGAGGTATGCAATTATACTGGCATTAAGCTTATGATAGTATGATGCCCAGGTGAATGTAATAGACATAATAGTTCCTGGATTGGTTACAGATAATCTTTTACTTTACCTTTTGCAATACGGTGGCTTACCGTGGCAATACTCAACAGGCTTTTGCTTAACAAAAGAAGCTGTGTGGGATAAGTACCCAAACAGCTTCTTTCCTTAATAAATATGGTGCTTGATGTTAATTAAAAATTATGAAACAGATTATCCTATGTTACTATCAAATATTTTTTTATCAACGTTTGCTTCGTTTTCTTTATCTACATTAAGGCGTTTTAATTTTTTGCCGTAAGATATTTTTGTTATCAGCACAAACAATACCGGCACAACAAATATAGCCAAAGTAGTTGCGGCTATCATGCCACCAAATACAGTCCAGCCAATAGTTTTACGCGATTCTGCTGCCGCGCCGCTTGCAAAAGCCAGTGGCAATACGCCTAAAATAAATGCCAGCGAGGTCATAACGATGGGGCGTAAACGAAGGTTCACCGCTTGTAGTGTTGCTGCTAAAACATCAACACCCCGGTCTACCCTTTCTTTAGCAAACTCTACAATTAAAATGGCATTTTTTGCAGCCAGCCCAATCAATGTTATCAACCCAATTTGCGCATAAATATTATTGGTCAGGCTAGGTATTAGCGTAAGCGTAAGGATGGAACCAAATGCACCAATAGGCACTGCAAACAATACAGAAAATGGTACCGACCAGCTCTCGTACAATGCAGCCAAAAATAAGAACACAAAAATAATAGAGATAGAAAAGATGATAATTGTACTGCTGCCTGCTTTCAGTTCTTCACGGCTTAAGCCAGAAAACTCGTAGCCATAACCACCGGGCAAGGTTTGGGCAGCTACTTCTTTTAATGCATCTAATGCCTGCCCGCTACTAAAGCCCGGCCTAGGCGAACCATTTATTTCAACAGAGCGATAAATATTATAGTGAGAAATAAGAGATGGGGATTCTATAAGCTTAGTTGTAACAAGCGAACTTAAAGGCACCATGCTACCCTGGCTATTGCGCACATAATATTTGCCTAACTCGCTTATCGATGACCGATAGGAACTATCTGCCTGTGCCACTACCCTAAAGTTTCTTCCGTAAAGGTTAAAATCGTTTACATAACTACTGCCTAACAAAGTTGATAAAGTACTGTAAACATCATTGATATCAATGCCCAACTGTTTAGCCTTCTCCCTATCCACATTTACCTGGTAGCTAGGCGTATGCGAAGTAAAGAAAGTGTAAGCAGCACCAATTTCGGGGCGTTTATTTAAAACTGCTAA
This sequence comes from Ferruginibacter sp., assembly GCA_043788035.1. GTDB lineage: Bacteria > Bacteroidota > Bacteroidia > Chitinophagales > Chitinophagaceae > Ferruginibacter. The sequence goes on from JAYVUJ010000041.1 coordinate 3,148, forward strand.
AAAATTCCTGGCAACAGTTTCAAATTTTTGAATGCTATCCGTACTGCCGGTTTGCTGCAATTCAAATGTAAAACCTGCTGTTGCACCAAGCCCGGGTATGGCTGGTGGCCCAATTGCCAGTATCCTTGCCTCTCTGATATCTGCAGTATTTTTTTGTATAGATGCGATAATACTTGATAGCTGCAGTTCCTTGCTTTCCCTATCTGACCATGGAGCTAATTGCACAAACATGGTACCTGCGTTGGATTTGTTAGAGAACGTAATAATGTTTAAACCTGCAAGCCCGCCGATCGTTTTAACACCGGGAATACTTTTAACCCTTCGCATAACTTCCAGCAGCATGGCCTTGCTTCTTTCTGTAGATGTGGCTTCGGGTAGTTCGTAGGTTACATACAAACGGCCTTCATCTTCGGTAGGTATAAAACCAGATGGCTTATTTTGAAATAAGAAATATAAGCCTACAAATAAACAAGCCAGCATTATTAATATAACAGGGGTAGCCCTTATAGATTTACCAACACCTCTTGTATAAGATGACGTAAGGTTGCCAAATATCCTATTAAACCACACGAAGAATTTTTCGAGCCAGTTTTTCTTTGCGGCTGCGTCTTTAGATGGCTTTAACATCAAGGTACATAAAGCTGGTGTAAGCGATAAGGCAACAAATGCAGAAATGATAACCGACACCGCAATAGTGATGGCGAACTGCTGGTATAGCCTGCCTACGATGCCAGGTATAAAACCAACAGGCACAAACACTGCCGCAAGTATAAGTGCAATGGCTATAACCGGTCCGGATATATCTGCCATTGCTTTTTGCGTGGCTTCTTTTGGTGATATTTTTTCATGGTCAATGTAATGCTGTACGGCTTCTACTACCACAATGGCATCATCCACCACAATACCAATTGCCAGTACAAAGGCAAAAAGCGTTAGGGTGTTAATGGTAAAGCCAAAAGGTATAAAAAATATAAAAGTACCAATCAATGAAACCGGTATAGCCAGCACAGGAATAAGCGTTGCACGCCAGTTCTGTAAAAAAAGATACACCACAAAAATTACCAGCAGCAAGGCTTCTACCAATGTGTGCAGCACTTCATTTATAGAAACTTTTACAACCGTAACTGTTTCTAAAGGCATTACATAATCTATATCTTTTGGAAAGCCTTTTTTTAATTCCGTCAATGATTTTAGCAGCCCATCATATGTATCCAGCGCATTGGCGCCTGGTGCCTGGTATATTAAAATAAATGCAGCGGGCTTGCCGTTTACATAGGCGTTGCTGCTATAATCGAACTTGCCTAACTCCACCCTCGCCACATCTTTTAGGTAAACGATAGTACCTGTTGATGGCACCGTACGCACAATAATATTTTCAAATTGCTCTTTAGTATTAAGCCGGCTGTTGGTTAATACGCTGTACTCAAAACTTTGCACTTTAGGTTGCGGGTTACCACCGATGGTACCTGCGGCAACCTGTAAATTTTGTTCTGTAAGCACAGCGATAATATCTGTTGTCGTCAGGTTTAAGTTAGCCAGCTTTTCGGGGCTAAGCCATATACGCATACCAAAATCATCTGCACGGGATACAATATCACCAACGCCTTTAACACGCTGTAAGGCATCTTTTAAATAAATGTTGGCATAGTTGCCTATAAAGGTTGCGTCATGCGTACCATTGGGGGAGTACAAAGCCAGCGCCACCATAATGCTCGGGTTACGCTTACGGGTAATAAGCCCCAAACGCTTTACAGCATCGGGCAATGT
>JAYVUJ010000042.1:0-3365 GCA_043788035.1 Ferruginibacter sp.
CTATCGCCCCTGGTTGCTTCAAAGGTATCAGCAGGCAGTTGCATGGCTTTGCATACATCGTTTATCATCGTTTTCCCTTCAAAAATATACGTGCTGTCATCTATCTTTTTATTGATTACTTCTTCATCATCAAACTCATCCTTTATCTCGCCAATAATTTCTTCCATAATATCTTCCAGCGTAACAATGCCTGATGTACCGCCAAATTCATCTACTACAATGGCGAAATGTACTCGCCTGTTGCGAAATTCCTGCAGCAAATCTTCTATCAATTTTTGTTCATGCACAAACAAGGCGGGGCGCATTAAAATATGCCAATCGTAGTTTTCAACCTTACTGGCATTTACGTGTGGCAATAAATCTTTTGTATGCAAAATGCCCAGTATTTCATCCAGGTTGCTCTTGTACACCGGCAGCCTGGAGTAATGCAGTTCTTCTACTTTTTTTATTACATCTTCAAATTTGCTGGCATAATCGATGCCACTCACGTCAAGGCGTGTACGCATTACTTGCTTTACGGTTGTATCGCCAAATTTACGGATACCTTTTAATATTTGCTTTTCCTCAATGGTTGCTTCATGTTCCGGCAATAAATCGATGGCATAATCCAATTGGCTATTATCTAATAAAGAAGAATGGTTGGGAGATAATTTTTTTTCTATGCGGTCGCTAAAGCCAACCATTCTTTTGCTTAAACGGTAAAAAATACTATTGAAAATTTCTATGATAAGGGATGCCGTAGAAGCAAACCAAACCTTATGGTGCGTAGCCCAAACTTTAGGTAAAACTTCGCCAATTAAAACAATTAAAAAAGTTACTGAAGCTACTTTTATGAGGAACTGTAACCAAAAAGGCAGCGTTGTCATATCCAACCATCCATCCAACACAATATTGGTTATTAATATAATGCCGATGTTTACAAATACACTGGTAATGCGCATGGAAGCTAGCAAGGTCTTTGGCTGTTCCAGCAAGGCTACAATACGGCGGAATGATGGCTGCTGCTTAGTTTTAAGCATATTGATGTCTTTGTACGTAAGCGAGAAAAAAGCCACTTCTGCGCCAGCAACAAAAAAAGAAACAATAAATAATAATACTGCTATAAATATTAGCACCGCAGACGCTGCAGGCGTTATTGCCAATAAAGAAAGATGCAAATATTTTGTATAGACAGTAACCGAATGGTAATCCAAAACTATCAGTTTTAATGAACAATATTTATAGATACATATCCTGTATCTGCTATAATTAAAAAGGCAACCTTTCTGGGCCTTCATCCATTGGCGGAAGTCCTGCATCCATATCATCTATCCCATCAATTGGCGAGCCTGGCTGGCTTCCATCATTGCGTTTATCAAGCATTATCATATTATCGCCAACAATTTCGGTAGCGAATTTTTTATTGCCTTCCTTATCTTCCCAACTACGTGTTTTTAAGCGCCCTTCTACATAAACAAGGCTTCCCTTGTGCAAATATTTTTGTGAAAGTTCAGCCAGCCCCCGCCACAAAACCACGGTATGCCATTCAGTTTGCGATATTAATTTGCCGCTCCTATCCTTGTAGGCTTCTGTAGTTGCCAGCGAAAATTTAGCCACTGCAATGTTGCCTTCTAAAAATTGAATATCAGGGTCTTTGCCTAAATTACCAACTAATACTACCCTGTTTACCCCTCTCATACTAATAAGTTTTAGCTGCTTTAAAGTTAATTCATAGCCTTAGAACAAATTTAAAGATACATTTTTATCTTTCAAATAGGCAGTGATAAATTTAGGGAATGGCAGCTTATCGATTTCTGTTGGCGTAAGCGCTTCATAATCTTTGCCACACAAGGCTTTGGCAGTTGTAACCTTAATAAACTGGCCATATATGGTTTGGTGGGTAAGCAGTTGTTTATACATAGGCGATATATGCGTAACTTCAAAAGGGTGCTTGCCAAAAATTTCTTTAACCTGTGGCTGAGTTTTCAATTGCTCCATCGGCAATGCCTTGTCATTTTCTAACAGCACAAATTCGTATAGGTTTTCCCAAATATCTTTTGCACCGCGCTTACGTACATATTGTTTGCCATTGTAAGTAACAATCAGGTAATAAAACCAACGCGTTTTCTTAACAATCTTTTTTTCTTTTATGGGCAATTGATTTACCAATCCGCTTTTAAATGCCCTGCATTTTATGTTAAGCACACAAATAGTACATAAGGGAATTTGTGGCTTACAGATAAGAGCCCCAAAATCCATAAGGGCCTGGTTGTAAATGCCCGCTTGCTTTTTATCCAGCAACTCATTGGCTAACAAGGTAAATGCCTGCTTGCCTGCGGTACTGTCTATTGGGCTTGATATACCAAAATAACGGGCCAAGACCCTAAAAACGTTTCCATCAACTACAGCATAGGGCAGGTTAAAAGCAAAGGAGCTAATAGCCGCGGCTGTATATGGGCCAATGCCTTTAAGCTTTAATATATCTTGGTATGTATTAGGAAAAACACCATTTAAGCCTTCTGAAATAAACTTAGCAGTGGCTATAAGATTTTTGCATCGGGTATAATAACCCAAGCCTTCCCATAATTTAAAAACAATTGTTTCTGGCGCAGTTGCGAGTAACTGTATAGTAGTAAACGCTGCAATAAAACGATTGTAGTATTCAAGCCCCTGCTCCACCCTTGTTTGTTGCAATATGATTTCGCTCAGCCATATTTTATAGGGGTCTTTTTCACCCTTCCAAGGCATTTGTCGATTGTTAAATTGGTTGTTCCATTGCAAAAGGCAATGGACAAAAAACTGATTTTGAGTGGTTACTTCCATAAAAATGTAAATTTCACTAAAAAAAATTATACAACATCCATTACTTATCTAATTTTTACTATATTATCTAAGAAATGGTTACATAACTAAGGCATTATATGTAACTTTGAAATAACAATGTTATTTGATTATCAGTATTTATATTGTTTTTTACAATTTATTTTTATATTTTTCTATAGATTAAAGCCCATTTAAAATTTATAATAATGAGAAAAGCAGACTTAATTTCCGAAATTTCAGAAAAAACAGGCATTCCAAAAATTGATGTAATGGTTACTTTGGAAACAATGTTTAAAGAGATAAAACAATCCTTAATTACAGGTGAAAACATATATATCCGTGGTTTTGGCAGCTTTATTACCAAAAAAAGGGCTGCCAAAATTGGTCGGAATATAAAAAAGAATATTGCCGTTGAGATACCTGAACATTATATACCTTCTTTTAAGCCTGCAAAAGAATTTGTACAAGAGGTAAAAAATAAAAACCTTGCTGCATACAAACCTACAGCATAGCTTACCTTTGCGCCTTAATATTTTTTTGTGAAAAAACAACAACTTCTTCTT
>JAYVUJ010000043.1:0-6887 GCA_043788035.1 Ferruginibacter sp.
GGCGACTCTGTGGGAGTAATTGAAAACACGGTTGGGGTGCATGGCATAGCTTTCGATGTTGCTGCCGGCAAAGGATATACAAGCAACGGCAAGTTGAACACCGTTACTGTTTTCGACATGAATACAAACAAAGTACTTGCCCAGATACCTGTAGGACAAAACCCTGATGCAATTTTTTACGAGCCTTTTTCTAAAAAAATAATTACCTGTAACGGACGCGGAAAAAACCTGAGCATTGTAGACCCTGTAAAAGGAAAAGTGATAGACAGCGTGAATGTTGGCGGCAAGCCTGAAACAGCAGTAAGCGACGGAGCAGGCAAAATATTTGTGAATGTTGAAGATAAGAACCAGATAGTTGCCATTGATGCAAAAACGTTTAAAGTAGTGAGCCGCTGGAGCATTGCACCAGGAGAAGGCCCAACTGGCTTAGCTATAGACAAGGCAACCAATAGGCTGTTTGCCGGCTGCGACAAGTTATTGATGGTTATAGATGCTACCAATGGAAAAGTTATCAGTAAAGTACCTATTGGCGATGGCTGCGATGGCGTTGTTTTTGATGATGCGGCCAAACTAATTTATACTTCCAACGGCGTAGGTACGCTTAGTGTTATACATGAAGCAAGCGCCAATAAATTTGACGTGGTACAAAATGTGGTTACTAAAAAAAGTGCCCGTACAATAGCATTGGATAAAGAAACCCATTTACTTTATTTGCCTGCGGCAGATTTTGAACCAGCGGTACCGGGCGAAAAAGGATGGCCAAAAATGAAGGCTGGCACTTTTCAGATTTTAGTAGTTGGAAAATAATTTATAGGATACAAAAATACCCTGATGAAGTTTTGTTGGATATTATTCTTATTTTGTTGCTGCCTCATACACCAAACGTATGGGCAGCAGCGTGGGCTGGATTTTTACATCGCCCAGGCTACAGCCAATAGCCCGCTGGTTAGGGATTTTCAGAACCAGATAAAGGTAAACCAGTTTGATAGCCTGCTGATACTTGCAAGCCAGCAGCCACAGGTTGCATTTACCAGCATTGATAGTTATGCGCCTGTTATTGGCGGCTTTGGTTACGATAAAGCCATCACCAATGGCGCCAATGTAAGTGCCCTGATAGGCGTAAATAAATCACTGCTGAACGGTGCTGTCAACAAAGTGCAGTTTGCCAGCTTGCGGCTGCTTAGCCAGGCAGTAAGGAACAATGCGGCTATCAGCCAGCAGGATATAAAAAAATCCATCATAGGCCAATACATTGCTACCTATGGCGATATGCTGCAGGTGAGTTTTACAACCGAGATACAGGATATGTTAGTTAAGCAAGATATAGTCCTTAAAAAGCTGACCGAAAAAAATGTGTACCGGCAGGTAGATTACCTCACCTTTTATGTTACGCTGCAACAAAATCAGTTTAAGCTAAAGCAGCAAATGAATGTTTACAGGAACGATTATGCCATATTAAATTACCTCGCAGGCATAGCAGATACCGCTCAGCCAGCGTTGCAAAAACCGGTCATCGATATCGCAGAGCTGCCGGATAATAACCAGTCTGCTTTTTTTAGGAAATATTATATCGATAGCCTTACGCTGGCCAATAGCAAATCGTTGGTAGATATTGCCTACCGCCCAAAGTTAAATGCTTTTGCAGATGCAGGATATAACACCAGCCTTGAGTACAGGCCTTATAAAAATATCGGCACCAGTTTTGGGCTAAGCCTTACCCTGCCTGTTTATGATGGCAGGCAAAAGAAATTGCAGTATGGCAAGATAGCTGCGCAGGAAGATACCAGGCTTGCCAACAGCCAGTATTTTGCAAAGCAATACTACCAGCAAATAGCACAGTTCAGGCAGCAACTTCAGGCTGCCAACAGCCTCATCAGCGATATAAGCCTGCAATTAAAATACATAGAAACGCTTATAAAGCTCAACGAAAAATTATTGCAGGCAGGCGATGTCAGGGTGTACGATTATATATTGGCGCTCAACAATTACCAAAACGCACGCAGCCTCATTAACGATAATACCATCACCAGGCTTCAACTAATCAACCAAATAAATTACTGGAACCGGTAAACCATTACTATGAAAAAATATTTTTTATATATTGCTTTTGTTGGTGGCATTTTACTTGCCGGCTGCCAAGCCAAAAAGGAAGCCGCTGCACCTGCAGAGGAGACGCCCGAGGCTATTACGCCTGTAACGGTAATAGCCATAAGCACCGGCCCTATTGAAGAATTCGTGGAGTTAAATGCCACTTCTGTATTCAGGCAAAAGTGGATACTGCGGTCTAACCTAAACGGCTACCTGCAAACAGCCAATGTGCAATTAAATAAAAAGGTAAGTACGGGGCAGGCATTGTTTACAGTTAAAACTAAAGAGGCCGTAAGTATTGGCAATACCATTGATATACTTGACCCATCTTTTAAGTTTAGCGGCATTAATACCATCCATTCAAACGGCACCGGCTTTATTTCTGAAGTAACCCACCAACCCGGTGATTATGTGCAGGATGGCGAGCAGTTGGCAGTGGTGACAGACACCAGGAGCTTTGTTTTTTTATTGGACCTTCCTTACGGGATGCGCCCATATATTATTGGTAAAAAAAGTGTGCAGCTAACTTTGCCTGATGGCGAAAAAATGATGGCTTCCGTAAGTGGCGTAATGCCGGGGATGGATTCTGCTTCGCAAACGCAACGGGTAATATTGAAAGTAAATACTACCCACACATTACCGGAAAACCTGATAGCGAAAGTTAGGCTGGTGAAGCATGAAGCCAGCAATGCGGCCTTTTTGCCAAAGGCTGCGGTATTGTCGGATGAGGCACAATCCAGCTTTTGGGTAATGAAGCTTATAAATGACAGTACCGCAGCTAAAACTATCATTCAAAAAGGCATCGAAGCAGGCGATAATGTAGAAATTATTTCGCCTGTATTTTCTCCGCAGGATAAAATATTATTGACGGGCAATTATGCTTTGCCTGATACAGCGAAAGTAAAAGTTTCTGTACCAGCTTCTACAAAAGACTAAAGATATACATTTGAAAAACTTTTTCACCACTTACAAAAACCCGGTAACCGTGCTGCTCGCATTGCTCATAATGGGCGGCATGCTTGCCTACCAAAGCCTGCAGGTTTCTTTGTTTCCCGAAATAACTTTTCCTAAAATAAAAGTAATTGCAGATGCGGGGCTGCAACCCGTAAGCAAGATGATGGTAACGGTTACCAAGCCGCTTGAAACAGCCATTAAAAAAGTGCCGGGTATCACTTTAATACGAAGCACCACCAGTAGGGGAAGCTGCGAGATATCTGCTTTTGTAGATTGGAAAACAAATGTAGACTTAACGCAACAACGCATAGAATCCGCCATCAGCCAGGCTAAGGGCGCCATGCCGGCAGAAGTGAATGTAACGGTAGAAAAAATGAACCCATCCATTTTGCCGGTAATGGGCTTTTCGTTAGAGAGCCATAATAAAACGCCGATAGAACTAAAGCTGCTTGCCTTGTACACTATCAAGCCATTTTTATCGCAGGTTGCCGGCATTGCGGAAGTACGCATTATTGGCGGCAAGGATAAAGAATATTGGCTTACGCTCGATCCTCAAAAAATGAGCGCGCTTTCCCTAACGCCGGATGTTATTAGCGCTGCATTAAGCCAAACAGATTTTATTAAGGCCAACGGTTATTTATCGGATGCTCATTTTCTTTACCTCACCGTTACAGATGCTACCGTGCATACCATTGATGGGCTCAAAAACGTGATTATAAGCAACAATGGTAAAAGGGTAATACAACTTAAAGATGTGGCAGATGTAAAAGTGAATGAAGCCGTAGAGTATGTAAAGATAAATGCCAACGGGCACGATGGCATACTTGTAGCCATCATCAAGCAGCCCAATACCAACCTTATAACTTTAGCAACTGATATAAAAAAGAAGATAGGGTTATTAAAGCCGCTGCTTCCTGCGGGGGTTACCATACAGCCGTATTACGACCAGGCTGATTTTGTACAGGAATCTGTAAAAAGCGTTACCGACAGCTTATGGATAGGGCTGGCGCTTGCTATTATTGTAGCCATTATTTTTTTACGTTCTGCCAAGGCTAGCCTTACCATTTTAATAACCATACCTGTTACACTAGCACTTACGCTGATAGTGCTATATGCCATAGGTTATAGCCTCAACATAATGACGCTTGGTGCCATAGCCGCTGCCATAGGGCTTATTATTGATGATGCAATAGTGGTGATGGAACAGATACACCGCTCGCATGAAGAGCATCCCACAGAACCTACCAACACAATAGTGCAAAAAGCCATCCATTATTTATTGCCTGCTATGGTGGGTTCATCTATAAGTACTATTGTTATTTTTATACCTTTTGTATTAATGAGTGGCGTGGCCGGTGCCTATTTTAAAGTAATGACGGATACGATGATTATCACGCTCATCTGTTCATTTTTCGTTACCTGGCTTGGGCTGCCCATCATTTATTTATTGCTCACAAAAAAGCCGCATCAACAAAGGGATGCAAAGCAGCACAAGCCAGCTGTATTAAAAAAACAAGCCTGGGTATCTTTTTTTATCTACCGCCCGTTTATAAGTTTTATTTTTATAGCTGCGCTGATAACAGCCGTTGCATTGATACTTCCAAAATTAGAGACAGGCTTTTTGCCGGCTATGGATGAAGGCAGCATTGTGCTCGACTATACATCGCCGCCAGGCACATCGCTTGCGGAAACGGACAGGATATTGCAGGAAGCAGAAAAAATTATTTCTAAAGTACCCGAAGTTCAGGCATACTCCAGGCGCACCGGCACGCAAATGGGCTTTTTTATAACAGAGCCTAACACGGGCGATTACCTCATTCAACTAAAGAAAACAAGGAAGCGCAGCACCGATGAAGTGATAAATGAAATACGCACAAAAATAGCCGCCACGCAGCCTGCGTTGAAGATTGACTTTGGCCAGGTAATAGGCGATATGCTAGGGGATTTGATGAACTCCGTACAGCCAATAGAGGTAAAGATATTTGGCAGCGATGCAGGCAGGCTGCAAGCCATAAGCCGCAATGTAGCAGATATAATCGGCAAGGTAAATGGTGCTGCAGATGTGTTTAATGGCATTGTACTTGCGGGCCCATCGGTAAGCATTCAGCCAGATAATATAAAGCTGGCACAGTTTGGGCTTACGCCGCAAAACCTTCAGGTGCAGATGCAGTCTGCATTACAGGGTACTGTAACAAATACCCTGGCAGAAAAAGAACAGCTATCAAACATCAGGATGATGTATCCCGGAAGCCGTACAAGGAGTATTGCGGAAGTTAGCGCACTACCCATTTTTTTAGCAGGCGGCAGGCAAAAACGTTTAGATGAACTGGCAACGATACAGTTAACCACAGGAGACGCACAGATACAAAGAGAGAACTTGCAAACTATGGGCGTAGTTACGGCAAGGCTTGAAAATGGAGGGCTCGGCTCGGTAATGGCTGCAATACAAAAAAATATCAGGACGCAGGTAAGCCTGCCGGCAGGGTACTACATTGTGTATGGTGGCGCATACGCTGAGCAGCAGCAATCTTTTAAAGAGCTGCTGATGATATTGGTTACTAGCAGCCTGCTGGTTTTTGGCGTAATATTATTTCTGTTTAAAGATTTTAGGATTGCATTTTTAATATTGATCATAGCCATACTGGGTATTTCCGGCAGCTATATCGGCTTATACCTCACCGGCACGCCGCTCAATGTAGGCAGCTATACCGGCTTAATTATGATAGTTGGCATTATAGGGGAAAATGCCATTTTCACCTTCCTGCAATTCAAGGAGTCTTTGCTAACAAGTACTACAGATGATGCGGTGGTATATGCCATCTCTACAAGGCTAAGGCCTAAGCTTATGACTGCTCTTGGTGCCATTATTGCCTTAATGCCGCTAGCCCTGGGCATAGGCGCTGGCGCACAGTTGCACCAGCCATTGGCCATTGCGGTTATTGGTGGTTTTGTAGTTGCATTGCCATTGCTGTTGATAGTGCTTCCATCTATGATAAGGCTGTTGTATAAATCTAAAACAACTAAAATATAATAAAGATGAATGTAGTTATGTAAGGTCATAGGTTTGATTTTACTTCACTATACTAATATTGCTTTGTGTTAGTTACAACAAAACTGTGTATTTTAATTGTAATTGTACATTTTATTTAACAAATTGATAATTAAATTAAATAAGTATTGACAGATTTTTATTTTTAATTTTGCCATTTTTGTGAAATACTATTTATTTTTTGCTGAACCAACCTTTTCTAATACAAACGCAACTTACATGTAAGTTTAAATGAAAGGTCAGCAAACATTAAAAATCCTATTTGTTACTAGTACATCAAACAGGTTCAACTTATAAAATATACCAATGGCGCTGCCTGTTAAAAAAATGTTTTTAAAATTATCCCTATTATTGTTGATATATGCCGTCCCTTATAAAACTATAGGTCAACAGGCGTATACAATTGATAGTGCCGCGGTATTGCCTATTGAAGAGTTTGCAAAGCCTAAGCCATTTCGTTTTATTACAAATGTGCCTGGCGATATATCTCAAATTTTTCAATCACCTTTCCAAAAAAAAAATCTTAAATGGTTTCTGATAACTGCGGGTGCAACTTTTGCTCTCCTGCCGTTTGACCAGCGTATTAGTAATGGCATAAAGGATTTGAGCGCTCAGATGCATTTTCATTCAGAAACAGATTACAAGGTTCCCATAAGGTTTGGCAAAACTAAAATACTTCGTATCCCTCAAAACTTAAACAGTGCTTTTTATCAGTTAGGAGAAGGCGGTACATCTATGATACTTGCAGGGGGGCTTTTTATATATGGAAAACTTGGGCATGATAAGAAAGCCCTGT
>JAYVUJ010000044.1:0-2981 GCA_043788035.1 Ferruginibacter sp.
CCGGTGCCAACAGCAGTGCCACCCAATGCCAGCTCACTTAAATGAGCCAGCGTATTTTTTATAGCTTTTATGCCATGTGATAATTGTGATACATAACCACTAAATTCCTGCCCTACGGTTAAAGGTGTTGCATCCATAAAATGGGTGCGCCCAATTTTAACCACATCCATAAAAGCTTTGCTTTTTGCAGCCAGTGTATCCCTTAATTTTTCGATACCGGGTATGGTAGTTTCAATCAAAATTTTATAGGCCGCAATATGCATGGCCGTAGGAAAAGTATCATTGCTCGACTGCGATTTATTTACATCATCGTTTGGGTGTAAAAACTTATCTTTATCATCTAGCTTGCCACCATTTAAAACATGCCCGCGGTAAGCCACCACTTCATTTACATTCATATTGCTCTGTGTGCCGCTGCCCGTTTGCCAAACCACCAATGGAAACCAATCGTCTAATTTCCCTTCCAGTATTTCATCGCATGCGATACCAATTAAATCGCTTTTTTCTTTTGGCAAAATACCTGCATCAAGGTTGGTAAGTGCGGCTGCTTTTTTTAAATAAGCAAAGGCTTTTATAATTTCTTTAGGCATCTTATTGATGTCTTGCGCTATCTTAAAATTATCGATACTGCGCTGTGTTTGTGCGCCAAAATATGCATCTACCGGTACATGCACTTCTCCCATGGTATCCTTTTCAATCCTGTATTCCATATTAATTGATTTTGATTTTTATTGTACACAGTAAAGTTAATTACAGAAATATAAAAACTAGCTTTTATGATTATTGATCGAAGGGCAAACCATCTTTTATTTTATAAATATGCATACCTTGTAGGTATCTTAGCCATCTGGTATTTAACAATAGTGTAGCCTCCTAAAAAACGTAACTTTAAAACATCTATTCAACCACACAAATAGTAACCTTTAATTTTACAGGCAATTTTTATAAAACCAACGCAACAATGAAATTTCTTTTTACAATAAGTAGCCTCTTCGTTTTTAGCCTTCAATTGGCGGTGGCGCAGTTGCCAACGCCAACCAGGCAACAGCTGAAATGGCACGATATGGAATTTTACCTCTTTACACATTTTGGGCCTAATACCTTTACTAATAAAGAGTGGGGCGAAGGCACAGAAAAAGAAGAAGTATTTAACCCAACCAATTTAGATTGCCGTCAATGGTGCCGCGTTGCTAAAGCCGCGGGTGCAACAGGTATCATCATTACTGCAAAGCACCACGATGGCTTTTGTTTATGGCCAAGTAAATTTTCAACACATACCGTTAGGGAAAGCAAATGGAAAGATGGCAAAGGCGATGTGCTAAAAGAATTATCTGCTGCGTGCAAAGAATACCGCTTAAAATTCAGTGTTTATCTTTCCCCGTGGGATAGGAATAACCCTGCTTATGGAACACCGCAGTACAACGATGTATTTGTACATATGATGACCGAAATTTTTACTAATTACGGGCCTATCTGCGAGCTATGGTGGGATGGTGCCAACGGCGAGGGGCCTAACGGTAAAAAGCAAATTTATGATTGGAGCAGGTTTAAAGAAACTGTAAAAAAGCTTTCGCCTAATACAGTTGTGTTTAGTGATATTGGGCCGCAAATAAGGTGGGTAGGCAACGAAAATGGCATAGCAGGCAAAACCAACTGGAATACTTTAGATACCATAGGATATAGTGCTGGCAAGGATGCGCCAATTACAGACACGCTGAATGCAGGCAATATAAATGGTAAATTTTGGATACCTGCGGAGTGCGATGTAAGTATCCGCCCGGGCTGGTTTTACCATAAAGAAAATGATGATAAAGTAAAATCGCCGGGTAGGTTGTTTGATCTATATTTAAAGTCTGTTGGGCGTGGCGCAACCTTATTATTGAACGTGCCTCCAGATAGGAGAGGCATTATAAACGATATTGATTCTATTGCACTGGTAGGCTTTAAAAAGTTAAGGGAGGAGAGTTTCAAAAATAATTTTTGTATAAAAGCAACTGCCAACAAGAAGGGGTTTAACGACAATAATGCCAACACATTTGCGACAATAAAAGATAATGGCAAAGAAAATTTACAACTGCATTTTAACAAGCCCGAAAACATAAATTGCATTGTGCTAAAGGAATATATTAAAGATGGGCAGTCTGTTATAAAGTTTGAACTGCAATTAAAAGCAAATGGCAAAGCTGATATTTTAACGGGAACCACCATTGGGCATAAAAGGATAATTACATTTCCCGCAGTTGCAGCCGATGAAATTATACTAACAATCCTTGATAGTAAGGCTAGTGTTAAAATTGCAGAAGTAGGGGCTTATTTAATAGATGAAAAGCTCATAGAAAAAGAATAAAGGAAGCAGCAGCTTAATTTATTGGTATAAAAATTGAAAGCTTACCAATCAGTCGAGGGCGTCAGATTGATTGGTAAGCTTTCAATTTTTACAAGGCTGCAGGGACAATGAATTATTTACCGATAAAATTTGCTTTTCTTTTTTCTAAAAATGCTCTGGTCCCTTCTATCATATCTTCTGTAGCAAAGCATTCGCCGAAAGCTTGTACTTCTTTATCGTAGCCGCTTTTGCCAGTTTCATTTACAGCGGCTGTGTTGGTACATTCAATTACTTTGCCAATAGCAATGGGTGCTTTTGATTGGATTACTTTTAATATTTCTATTGTTTTTACCAGCAGATTTTCGGGTGTGGTAAGGTGGTTTATTAAGCCTAGCCTTAAAGCTTCGGTAGCATCTACCAAAGCGGCGGTCATTTGCAGTTCCATACTTTTGCCTTTGCCTACTAATTGAGTCAAGCGTTGTGTGCCTCCATAGCCTGGTAATAATCCAAGGTTAACTTCTGGCTGTCCAAATTTTGCGTTATCGCTTGCCAGCCTAAAATGGCATGCCATAGCCAACTCGCATCCGCCCCCTAAAGCAAAGCCATTAACTGCGGCAACAATTGGCTTTTTACAATTTTCAATCTTAAAAAAAAC
>JAYVUJ010000045.1:0-2817 GCA_043788035.1 Ferruginibacter sp.
CAGGTGAGGATAAAAAAAGGTGTTTTAATGAATTACCAGGGAATTTTAGTAGAGCTTATTGGTAGTAGGGCAAAAGTGCGGATAGAAAGCATGGGCATACAATTGAGTGCCCAGTTTGATAAAAGTAATTTAGAGCATTTGGGTGGAGCGTAGTATAAGGAGTGCTTGAACCAGGCATTAATTATTTAATAATGTTATGTTTAAGGTGTTTTTTTACCTCACCCCAAACCCCGCTCCCGGGAAGAAGGGACCTTTGCTCTTTGGGACGTAAACCGGTTACTTGAATTAGCTTAACTTTTTTGTTTGATAATTTTTTAAATATAAGTTGGGTTTTGCTTTCAAAATGAATTGCTGGCTTAAGTTAAGGCTTGTTTTTTTGAAAAATTAAGAAAGAAAACAAATGTAGCCCGCATGGGATGAACCGGTTATAGAAAAGTAGCCTCCCTGCCCTCCAAGGAGGGTTCTTGGCACATGTAGGTTTATAGAGCCTGCACTAATTCGTGGAGTTTGGCCTAATTATTAATGGGTAACAGGCGTTCGGTTTCTCTACGCCTTGCATTTAAATTTTTTGGCACTTTATAATGAAGCCTGTGAAAAAGTGGGAATTTGGGAATTTGGGAATTTGCGCATTTTGTAATTATAATTTAATAACGTTAAGTTTTTATTGTTTTACTATACCCCCAACCCCTCTCCAGGGGAGAAAAAAGCGTAACTATTCGGGATGAAAACCAGTTGCTTAAATTGGCTTAACTTTTTTGTTTATAGTTTGGTAATCTTTTGTTGGGTTTTGTTATCAAAATGTATTGCTGGTTTATATTTTATGTTTTTGATTCGTTAATTGGTGCCATTATCCTTTACTATTTTTTTTATTGATGAGCCAGTTTTTTATGTTTGTAATTACTATATTATTCAACACCTGATACCAAAATCCTTAAAACCTCATATTACCTCTTAGAGGTTTTTATTATGTGTAGAATTGCCGGATTAATCAATCCTTCTATGCCAATTGAAGGCTTAGAAGATGCAGTTAAAAACATGTGCCAGTTGCAACGGCATGGCGGGCCTGATGATGAAGGTATTTACACCAATGCCGCCAATAAGTTAGTGCTTGGGCACAGAAGGCTGTCACTAATCGACTTGTCGCAGGCGGGTCACCAGCCGATGGCTTATGCTGACGGCCGCTATTTTATTACCTTCAATGGCGAATTGTATAATTACCTCATTTTAAAAGACATACTAAAAAAAGCCGGGTGCATCTTTACTACGCACAGTGATACAGAAGTGATATTGGCCGCATTTGCTACCTGGGGCGTTGAAGCCTTTAAAATGTTTAATGGCATGTTTGCTTTTGCCATTTGGGATAATGTTACCGGCCTTATTTACCTGGCAAGGGATGGTGCCGGCATAAAGCCTTTATATTTTGCTCAAACGGCAGAAGGCCTGGCGTTTGCATCTGAAGTAAATGCTTTTAGCAACATACCTTACCTGCAGCAGCAGCACCCGCATTGGCCAGTGTATTTAATGGCTTACGGCCATTTGCCTGAGCCAATTACAACTTTAAAACAAGTGCAGCCTTTAAAAAAAGGCTGGTACCTTCAATATAATGTGGCTACCGGGCAAAGTAGCCAGGAAGCGTTTGTGCGGCATAGTTATGTAGAGCATATAAGCAACCGGCAACAAGCCATCGCCCTGGTGCGGCAAACCTTATCAGATGCTGTAAAAAGGCATTTACTGGCAGATGCGCCGCTGGGTGTATTTTTAAGCGGCGGGCTCGATTCTACCATTATTGCCCAGCTTGCCAATAAAGAAAAAAAAGATTTAAACACCATCTCCCTGTTTTTTGAGGACAATACCTTTTCTGAAAAAAAATACCAGGATATTGTACAGCAAGGGTTAACCGGCAACCAATACCAAAAACTGCTAAAAGAAGAAACTTTTCATACTTGTTTTCCATCAATAGTAAACGCCATGGATTTGCCTGGCTGCGATGGCATAAATACCTGGTTTATTAGTAAATATGCAAAAGAAAATGGTTTAAAGGCGGTACTATCAGGTATTGGCGGCGATGAATATTACGGAGGCTACCCATCTTTTAAAAGGATTCAGGCAGCCTTGCTGATGCAAAAATTGCCCAATGGCTTTTTAAGGGCTGGCAGGGAAAGCTCTTCAAAAAAATTGCGCAGGCTTTGCTACCTGAGCATCCACGGGCAGGTTGGCATTTACCTTTTTTTACGTGGCCAGTTTATACCCAATGAGGTTGCAGATTACCTGGATGCAGATGAAGCCGAAGTTTGGAGAATACTACAGAGCCAGCCGGAAATGCCCAATATCGACAACCTTACCCCTAAAAACCAGGCCAGTTGGATAGAATCAAACATGTACATGCAAAACCAGTTATTGAGGGATGCAGATGTAATGAGCATGGCGCACGGCGTAGAAATTAGGGTGCCATTTTTAGATACTGAATTTTTAAAGCTTTCAATGCAACTTACCAGCGATGTAAAATATTCCGGGCCTTTTAATAAGCAATTGCTGATAGATAGTTTTAAAGATATAATACCTGCGCAAGTTTGGGACAGACCAAAAATGGGCTTTGCATTTCCGTTTAAAGACTGGCTTAAAAACGACCAGTATGCCCAAAGCGTAGCGGGGGCAAAAAGCCACTTGTACCATAAAAAACTGGTTCAAAATAAGCTGCATTGGTCACAATTCCTAACCGTATTTCTCATGGAAAATTTTGCTAGTACCTAAGATGGATACATTGTTTTTAACCTTAAGGGTTTTTTCTGCAACAGGCGGTATAGAAAAAGTATGCCG
>JAYVUJ010000046.1:0-2793 GCA_043788035.1 Ferruginibacter sp.
CAAAAGTAAAATATATATCGGCGAAGCTATTGTTTTTTTGATATTGTTAACAAGCCCATAAAAGTAAGCAGCCCGTTAATAATAAGTATTTCTATGCCTATAACATAACCATGAAATAAATGAGGCGCATTGGTTTGCAGCAAGTAGCATAAGACCGGGCTTACCAATGCTATCAGTGCAATAATAAAATTATCAGGTAAGTTACGTTTGGTTAAAATGCCGAACGCAAACAAGCCTAGCAGTGGACCATAGGTGTAACCAGCAAGGTCCAGTATCTTATCAATAATAGAGCGGCTGTTTATCTCCCTAAAAATTAAAATACTTATAAAAAAGATGCCCGTCATTACTAAATGTACTGTTTGCCTGGTGCGTTTTTTTTGTTTTTCAGTTAAGTCTGCCCTTTCTTTTATGCCTAAGATATCTATACAAAAAGAAGAAGTAAGTGCTGTTAGAGCGCCATCCGCACTGGGGAAAAGTGCACTTATCAATGCGATGATAAAGATGATAGAAATAAACGCAGGCATGGTTTGCAGCAATCCTAAAGCTATTGATGGAAACAAATTATCGCCAGTGATATTGAGCCCATCTTTTACAAATGCCCATGTTGGCTGCCCATTCAATAATATTGTAGTAAACGTTGCACCCTGATTGTAAGCGTATAAATATAAAAGCCCGCCTAACAGTAAAAACAACAAGTTTACAAAGACTAGTACCACGCTAAAAGTCAACATATTCTTTTGTGAGTCTTTAAGGTTTTTTACGCTGATATTTTTTTGCATCATCTCCTGGTCAAGCCCCGTCATGGCGATGGTTATAAAAGCACCACCAATTATTTGCTTTATAAAAAAACCTTTGCTATTAATATCCGTGTTAAATATCCTGGTTAAATTTCTAGTTTCCATACCATTGACAGCTTGAACTAAAGTAAGGTTCAGGTGAGATAAGATGTAGCCGATACATACCACCAGCCCGGTTATCATCAGTGTTGTCTGCAGTGTATCAGTATATACAATTGTTTTTACGCCGCCTTTAAAAGTATATAGTAAAATCATTACCAGCACCACCGCAACCGATACCCAAAAAGGAATATTTAATCGTGATAAGATAAAAATATGCAGCACGTTGATTACTAAATATAACCTTGCGGTTGCCCCTACCGTACGGGATAAAATAAAAAATGAAGCCCCTGTTTTATATGCCCAAACGCCAAAACGCTGTTTAAGGTAATTGTAAATAGAGGTAAGGTTAAGCTTGTAATACAATGGCAGCAAAACGTACGCCACCACTATGTAGCCCAAAAAATAACCAATAACTACCTGAAAGTAACCAAGGGCATTGGGTATAGCGCCTACCTTGCCAATATTGCCCACACTGCCTGGAACGCTTACAAAAGTAACGCCGCTTAAAGAAGTACCAATCATGCCAAAGGCCACCAGCATCCAGTTACTGTTGCGGTTGCCGATAAAAAAAGATTCGTTGTTGCTGTTTTTACTTGTGTACCAGGCCACGATAAACAATAATAAAAAATAGCCAATTACAAAATATAGAAGGGTTGAAGGAGCCATATTGGAAAAATGATTAAAATTAATACTACTAAATTAGCAGATGCAAAACAAAATGCCCAATTTTAAATAAATACTTATAGATGGATTTTACATCAATGGCTGTTTTTTGTGGCAGCAAGCTAGGCAACAATAGTTTATTTGCGGCGCAGGCGGCAACACTTGGGCACTTACTGGCGCAAAATAATATCACGCTTATTTATGGCGGCGGCAATAGGGGGCTTATGGCAACGATAGCCAATGCTGTGCTGGAAAAAGGCGGCAAAGTAACGGGCATTATACCGCATCTTTTAAACAGCGTAGAGCACCAGCACACTGGCATAACAGAATTAATAGTAGTTGAAAGCATGCACATACGCAAGCGGATGTTATACGAAAAATGCGATGCGGCAATTATATTGCCAGGCGGTTACGGCACGCTGGATGAATTATTTGAAATGCTTACCTGGAACCAGTTAAGCATACACGATAAACACATTTTTATTTTAAATACTGATGGATTTTATAATGGCTTGCTACTGCACATTGACAATATGCTGGCGGAAGGGTTTTTGTACAGCGATTTAAAAAAGACTTTTACGGTAGTAAATAAACCGGAGGATATATTTAAGCCTACTCACTAGAATAGCCCAGCCTCCCTGCCCTCCAAAGGAGGGTTCTTGGAGTATTCAAATTTATAATACTACTACGAATCCGCAGAGTCCGGAACCCTCCTTTGGAGGGCAGGGAGGCTTTCCTTCGCCTTAAATGACCAGGTAATAAAAAACTCCGCCACTATTTCTCCGGCATCATTTTTACCGGTTGATTTTACCCTGATGGATTTTCCCTCGCCGGAGCTGACAGCGGTTTCTATCGTTTCTTGTATAGCGATCCCTTCATCGCAGGTAAAGGTTGTAAGCCCGGTTGCTTTTTTAAAATACTTTGCTTCCAGCCCTATTACTAACATTGAAATTGCAGGCTTGCTTTGGTAGGTATCCATCATGGCGAGCAAGCCAGTACTTAATTCCGCAGCCATTGCGAGGCAGGCAAAATAGGTAGAGTTAAAGGGGTTTTGTGAAAACCATTTATACGGTACCGATACCTGGGTAGCAATTTCTGTAATGCCTATTACTTTTACGCCGGAAAAAAATGCACTGGGCAGCTTTGACAATAAAAACATCCTGAACTTAAAAGGATGCCTGACTAGTTGTATGAATTTATCTTTATCAGCATGCATGCTTATAATGGTTTA
>JAYVUJ010000047.1:0-2999 GCA_043788035.1 Ferruginibacter sp.
AAAAATGGTATTTCGTTGCAAATTAAATTATATGCCAGCACAAAATTTTAAGAACCACAGCCAGTTTGTACCGCTATTTCATTTTGTTACCATGCCCATTTTGTTGGTGGTGTTAATAGGCTCTGTCGTTAACCTGCTACATGCTGCGCCAGAAAATGTTTATTCAGCTTCCTTGCTTGTGGCGCTCACTATAGCTGTTTTCATCCTTGCGTTTTGTGCCAGGGGCTTTGCTTTAAAAGCGCAAGACCGTGCCATTAGGGCCGAAGAAAATTTTAGGTATTATATTGCTACTGGCAAACCATTAGATAATTCTTTACGCATGGGGCAAATTATTGCGTTGCGTTTTGCAGGCGATGATGAATTTGTAGCGTTAGCAACAAAAGCTGTAGCTGAAAAAATGAGCCCCAAGGAAATAAAGACGTCAATTAATAATTGGAAAGGCGACCATTACAGGGTGTAATACCGTTATTGCCTATGGTTTTTTGTTGATGGTTTGTTCCGTTTGGAAAGTATCATTTATTCCAAAAAATGGACTGATTGTCAATTATTAATCAATCAGTAATCATTAAGTAAATCGCTAAGTATTTTACATTATATCGGGGATGCAAAATATTTTTTAAGCTTTTCTTTTAATACTGCCGGCATTTCACATCGCTTCATGTTTTTGGCTTCCATTAAATAAAGCGTTACATCGCCGGTATTTAGAAGTGCTCCCTGTTCATTAAATATTTCGGAATGAAAAACGACTTTATGGTGTGCAGGCAATTCGCTTAGGGTAGTCTTTACCGTTATGAGGTCATCATATTTTGCAGGTCTCAAAAACCGGCTATGGATATCAACCACCGGCATTATAATGCCCATTGCTTCAATATCTTTATATGTAAACCCTAAATGCCTCATAGCTTCAGCTCTGCCAATTTCGTAAAATTCTGCATAATGCCCATGGTATACAACGCCCATCTGGTCGGTCAATGCATAATGTATCCTTATCTGTGTTTCTGTTACGTACATGCTGTGGTATAAATTAATAAGTCAGTTAAGCATTGTCAAAAAAAAATCCGTTATTATTTTCCCATCATGCCATCAGCACTCGCTTTGCCAGGGCCTATAATTAAGATAGCCACAAAAGCGGCCAGGAATAATGTGGCCGCCTGGCCTTGGCCAAAAACATCCAGGTTATGCGCTTTAAAAACGGCTATGCCAAGTGAGGTTACAATGGGTACACAGGCAAGCCTGGTAAACAATCCAAGAGTTACTAAAAGCGTACAAAAAAATTCTGCAAAAATTACTAAGGAAGCTTTTATAGTGCCGCTTAATCCAAATAATGCGGGCATATGATTTGCTGTGTCACTGAAATGTGTAATTTTTTGATAACCATGCTTAAAAAGTAAAATACTACATCCAACCCGTAAAATAAACATACCCGCATTAACAGCACCCGCACTATATTTCGCAGAAAATAATTTCTTCATAATCTATTGTAAAATTTAATGTTTCTTAAAATTTGATCTTTATCTTTTCGTTAACAGCCGAGCAAATGTACATTCGTTTTGTTTATCAGTTATCCACTTATTAACAAACGCTTTGGAACGGTGTTTGCTTACGTGGTAAAATAGTTATTTTTACCTGCTATAAAGATGAATCATATAATTATGAAGAAACAAAAAATTTCGTTGCTAGTGGTGGTAGCCTTGTTTTCCTTAGTTGCTTTTGCGCAGCCTACATACGTTATAACGGATGGGGAAAAGGAATTTAAAGATGCTAAAGAATTATTTATAAAACAGCAGTATGCGCTAGCTTATCCGCTGTTGCAAGCCGTAAAAGAAAAATATCCTGATAAAGAAAAAAGCAATAACGTTTCCTTAAACGATGATGTAAATTATTACTACATCGTATGCCGTTTAAAGCTGCAGTTGCCAATAGCCGAAGAAGAAGCTATTCATTATACTGATTGGGTAAACAATCAGCCGCGGATTGAATTGATGAGTTACCATTTAGGTAAATTCTATTTTACAAAAAATGATTTTACCAACGCTATAAAATATTATGAAAAGGCTGGCTTAAATAATTTAAGCAATGAAGAAATTGCTGATGCCAAATTTGAAATGGCTTATTGTTATTTTAACTTAAAACGATTTAAAGATGCAAAACCTCTTTTTAATGAGATACACCAGTTGCCGGACAATAAATATTACATTCCCGCAAATTATTATTATGGTTTTATAAGTTACTACGACCATAGCTACAATGAAGCACTTAAAGCTTTTAAAGTTGTAGAACTAAAGAATGAATACAAAGGCATAGTGCCGTATTATATTGCCGAGATATTTTATTTTCAGGGTAAAAAAGAGGAGTCTTTAAAATATGGCGAAAGCATTTTAAGCAGGGGCGGGTTGTACTATGAAAAAGAAATGAAGCAATTGTTAGGGCAAATGTATTTTGAAAAAAAGAATTACGCCAAAGCATTGCCCTTGTTGGAATATTATGTAAACAACAGTAAAAAAGTTAGTAAAGAAGATTTATACGAAGTAAGTTATTGCTATTATGAAGCTAACCAATTAGCCAAAGCCATAGATGGTTTTAAGCAATTAAGCAACGAGCAGGATTCATTAGGCCAAAACTCCATGTACCTTTTGGGGGATTGTTACCTGCGTACCAACCAAAAAGCAAATGCACGTACGGCTTTTCAATATTGCGCTTATAACAGCAGCAACAAACAGCAACAGGAAATATCCCGTTTTAATTATGCTAAACTTTCTTACGAGCTAGGTTACCAGGATATTGCGTTGAACGAAATGCGAACTTTTCTAAATGATTATCCTAATTCAACCTACACAACGGAAGCCAAAGAAATTTTAGTGGGCTTGCTGGCCAACACCAATAACTTTAATGATGCACTTACATTGTATCAATCTTTTGGAACCCCCACTGCATCGATGCAAAAAGTTTATCCACGTATTTTATATGGGCGGGCAGTAGAATATGTAAACGACCAGCAA
>JAYVUJ010000048.1:0-4809 GCA_043788035.1 Ferruginibacter sp.
CAGATGAATTATTAAAAGAACCAAAAGCCAAAGCAGGCATGCAGGCCCTATTTATAAAAGGCTTTTATTTTTCTTATAAGGGCGATTACCTAAAAGCAATTTCATTTTTTGATGATTGCCTTGCCCTCGATTATACCTATATAGATGCTTACAAAGAAAAATCAATATGCCTTTACAACCTTTCGAAATATACCGATGCCGTAACATCGTTAAAAAAAGCGGTGGCATTACAAACTACCTACGATGAAGGCTACTACTGGCTTGGGCGTTGCTATCAAAAGCTAAACGATATAGCAAAAGCTACGGAAAATTATCAACTTGCATTGCAGATAGACCCGGATTATGCCGAAGCAAAAGACGCATTGAACAGCCTTAAATAGTTTATTGTTTGTTGTTAATTATTTTTAGTTTGTTCGTATTTGTAAGCATTCAAATTTTGGAAGACGTTTTCAATTTTATAGCATTATCATCGGTACAATTGGAGCATACTCCTCTTATTTAAACAACCTTTTAATTTGATGCGCTTAACTTTACAATATGAATGATGTAATGTTATAGGATGCACCCAACAAAAAAATAAAAACACAAAACCATAAACATAAAAAATGCCAATAATAGCCCCATCCCTCCTTGCTGCTGATTTTTTACAGTTACAGGCTGCTTGCGATATGCTTAATAAAAGTGAAGCAGACTGGTTTCACCTGGATATTATGGATGGACGCTTTGTGCCTAATATTAGCTACGGTCCCATGCTGGTGGCGTTTTTAAGAAAGACAACCACCAAGCTATGCGATGTGCATTTAATGATAGAAGAGCCGGGCAAATATACCAAGGCTTTTAAAGATGCCGGTGCTGATAGCCTGACCGTTCATTATGAGGCTTGTCCGCATTTACACAGCAACATACAACAAATAAAAAGCCTTGGCATGAAGGCTGGCGTTGCGCTTAACCCGCATACGCCTATTGAATTATTGAAGGACATTTTGCAGGATATAGACCTGGTTTTAATAATGAGCGTAAACCCAGGTTTTGGCGGGCAATCGTTTATTCCTCATACCATCAATAAAATAAAAAGGATGCGGGAAATGATAGATGAACAATTGCTAAATGTAAAGATTGAAGTAGATGGTGGCGTTACCCTGGATAACGCTAAAATGATTGTTGATGCTGGTGCAGATGTGCTTGTAGCAGGCAGCAGCATTTTTAAAACTACCAACCCTACACAAATTATTGCCGCATTAAAAGCTATTTAAGCGAATCTGCCATTTGCAATAAAACATCTGCAGATTGCCTTACCCATTTTGGCTGTGTTTTATCCCATTTAAATTTTTTACTAATTATATTTTCTAGTAATTGCTGGCCTTGTACTGCTTGCTCTTTATTATAAAAACAATCGATCCACTTTTGGTTTAATTTGGCTTTATTAGTGATAGATATGCCACCGGCATACCATTTAAAACAGCTTGGCAACCCATAAAAGGAAATTGACCTGGCGCCATGGTCGGCATTATCCTTAAAAAATTTACTATAAAAATTTACGCAATCAATAATGCGCTTTTTAATAGCCGCGGCATCTTCTACATGAGTAGGTTTTATGCGCCACCTATTATTTGATGGATAGAATGGATCGTCTGATAACACGCTATTTTTTTTACCATCCGCAACATATTTTTCCGGCTTACCCCCTGCCATTTTTAATAACAAGCTTTTTACTCCGATAGCATTTACCTGAACATCTTTTTTTGAGCCATCTTCT
The DNA here is from genome assembly GCA_043788035.1 of Ferruginibacter sp. Taxonomy (GTDB): domain Bacteria; phylum Bacteroidota; class Bacteroidia; order Chitinophagales; family Chitinophagaceae; genus Ferruginibacter. The sequence continues at coordinate 1,757 of JAYVUJ010000048.1, forward strand.
AAAACAATACTGATTCGTTTTATTTTTTCATCCAGTTTCCATTTACCGGTTTTCATAATATCGCGTGGGTTTATAACTACCGAGCCATCATCAAAAAAAATATAGCTGCGAAACGGTATCTGTAAGTCCCCATCACCGGCACCGCTCAATACGCCATCATCAATATCAGCCTTATTTTCCCAATTTTGGCATAACATTTCGGTTATGGTGTTGGTAGTTGCCAGGCTTACTAATGAGTAGCTGCTGGTATCTTTTGCAGCCGTTTTTTCTTTATCTGTTTTGGTTGTATTCCCATTATCACAACTACATAAAGCAACTGCAAACAAAAGCGCTATGGGCAGTATTCTTTTCAAATTTTTTTTTGTCAAAATTAGATAGAAGAATCCAAATTGTTTCTCGCAGGTTTATAAAACATAAAATATTTATCTTCATGCAATGAGAGTATGTACCACCCTTATGTTAATCTTGTTTTTCTTGTCTGCATCTGCCCAAAAAAAATCTGCTTTGGTAAGCGGGCAGGTAATTGATGAAAACGAGAATGCCCTGGCAAAAGTATCTGTAATGATACTTGGTAAACAAACGGGCGTACTTACAAACGATAGCGGTTTTTTTAGTATAGCGGTGCCTTCAGTAAAAACCATCGCCCTTATCTTTTCTTACACCGGCTATGCAGAAACACAGAAAAATTTCTATTTAAGCGATAAGGAAGAAGAAAAAGTGACTATCCATTTACGGCAAAATGGCAAAATGCTGGAAGCCTTTGTGGTAAAGGATGACAGGGAACGCAAAGAACTCGGGCTTACAAAAATAAACCCTAAAAGTGCGCTTGTCTTGCCCAGTACGGTAGGCGGTATTGAAGGGTTGATAAAGATACTGGTAGGCAGTAATAACGAACTTACTTCGCAATATAGCGTACGAGGTGGCAACTACGATGAGAACCTCATTTACATTAACGATTTTGAAATTTACAGGCCTTACCTGGTAAGGAACGGGCAGCAGGAAGGGCTAAGTTTTATTAACCCCGAAATGGCAAAGAATGTAAGTTTTTATAATGGCGGCTTTCAGGCAAAATATGGCGATAAGATGAGTAGCGTACTAGACATACAGTACAAAAAACCTAAAACATTTGGCGGCTCGGCATATATTAGTTTTTTAGAACAGGGGATGCATTTGGAAGGTACCGCAAAAAGAGGCAGGCTTACGTACCTGGTTGGCGTGCGTACTAAAAGCAACCGTAACTTACTAAGCAGCCAGGAAACTACCGGCTCATACATACCATCTTCAACCGATGTGCAAGGGTACGTTACTTATAAGCTTAGCGAAAAATGGCAATTGGAAATGCTGGGTAATTTTTCAAAGACGTCGTTTACTTTTATACCGCAATCTGCCCAAAAAACAACTTCGGTTTTTTCCCCTCTTTTTACCGCCAACCTGGGGCTTGATATTATTTTTGAAGGTCAAGAAAGAGACGGCTACTCCACCAATTTTATTGGCTTAAGCGCCGTTAACCAAGTAAATAAAAAAGTGCAGATAAAATGGATGATCAGCCATTTTGAAGATAAGGAAAAGGAGAATTTTGATATAGGTGGCACGTACTCATTTGGTGACCGCGACTTTGATAAGGCTAGTAGCACTTTTGGGCAAATTGTTAACCCGTTAGGCGCCGGCTTTTACCAAAATTATGGGCGTAATAAGTTAAATATTTATGTATGGAATGCCAGCGTTAAAGGAAGTATAGACAAAGGCAAACATTTTATTCAATTCGGCAATAGCATAGAACAAACAAAAATTGCCGATAATTTATACGAATGGGAATACCAGGATAGCGCCGGATATTCTTTGCCGGTAAATACGGGTAACCTTAATAGTTTTTTACATTCTACCGCTAATTTAACTATACAAAAATATAGCGGCTATGTGCAGGATAATATCAATTTTGCGCGTGCTAAAAAAGATATTTCATTACAAGCTGGCATACGCTATAACTATAATTCGCTCAGTAAAGAATTATTGATCAGCCCTCGTGCACAAGTAAGCGTAAAGCCTAACTGGCAAAAAGATGTGGTATTTAAATTCGCCGCAGGCATGTACAGCCAGCCGCCATTTTATAGAGAACTAAGAAGGTACGATGGTACAATAAACACCGATATAAAAGCGCAAAAAAGTTACCAGTTTGTAGCCGGCATGGATTATAATTTTAAAAATGCCAACCGACCTTTCCGCATTACCACCGAAGCTTACTATAAAAATTTAAGGGATGTAGTAACTTATGATATAGATAACCTGCGCATCCGTTATAGCGGCAATAATAACGCAACGGCCTACGCGTACGGTATAGAAACCCGGCTGTACGGCGAACTTGTTAAAGATGCGGAAAGCTGGCTTAGCATTGGGCTGATGCGCACTAAAGAAAAAATTGATGGCGACCATTATTTTAATTACCTAAATGCCGCCGGGGAAACCATCAACGCAAAAAGTACCGACCAGGTAGTGGTAGATAGCGCCCGCCAGAATGTAGGCTGGGTAAGGCGCCCAACAGACAGGCTACTGACAGTGGGCTTATTTTTACAAGATTATTTATCTACCAATAAAAATTTTAAAGTACAGCTTAATATGATTTATGGCAGCAACATGCCGTACAATATACCCAACAGCAGCAGGTACCGCAATGCATTAGTTATTGATCCTTATATTAGGGTAGATATTGGCTTTAGCGCCTTACTGCTAAGCGAAAAAAATCTTCGCAGAAGCCATAGCCCCTTTAGGAATTTCGATAACATTTGGGCAAGCTTTGAAGTACTTAATCTTATAGACAGGGACAACACAATTTCTTACCAATTAATAAAAGATTTTTCCAATACGGTGTATAGCATCCCAAACAGGTTAACGCCAAGGCTAATAAATTGTAAGATTGTGGGCAGGTTTTGATGGAAAGCGGACTATATAAAAAAAAAGCGCCTGCAACAATAGATGTACAATTACTTTTATCGCTAACGTGCATTTTTTGGCTAATAGCTAAAGTTGCCAGTTATAAACTTTGGATTACCGAAAGA
>JAYVUJ010000049.1:0-2043 GCA_043788035.1 Ferruginibacter sp.
GGTAATAGAGCATGTTATAGTAAAGTTTGAAAATAGCATAGTTAAGATAGGCCTATCAGTAGCATATTAGCTAATTAGCACATCAGTTTAATGATTACACCCGTACATAAATTTTCTTCTTATCCATAAAATAGCCAGCCAGCCAGCAAATCATCATAACGCTTACTGCAAAAAGAAAGCTGCCAAGGTAACTGCCTGCATGTACGAAAATACTTTCATAAAGCCATTTATATACAGGAACTTTTGGCCTTACAGAAAATACATACAACAATGTTACCCCCAACTCCGACAATAAATAAATGAATAGCGGGTTACGCCCAAATACTACAAAAAAATAAGTCCACTTTGTCTGATGCTTAAAATCAATGATGTAAACAATAGCGGAGATAATAATGCAGTCGAGCCCAATAGTAAGCAGCACAAATGAACCAGTCCAAAGCTTTTTATTTACTGGTAAAAAGAAATTCCAGCTCCAGGCAATAAACATTAATGTGGCACCGGCTAATAATAGTTTAGCCAACCCTTCATACGTTTTTCCTTGTTTTTGTATGTAGCTGCCCACCACAAAACCACCAACTACATTGCTAATTGCAGGTAAGGTGCTAAGCAATCCTTCAGGGTCAAAAGCAACGCCTTCGCCATGGTACAAATGGTCGGCACCTAACAGCCATTTATCTAAAAAAAATCCGGCATTTCCTTGCATACTAAAGGGGTCGCCTTCGCCGTAGGCCAATAAAATAATCCAGTATAAAAGCATTAATGAAACACAAATAATAATGGTTGCCTTTGGCTTTACAAAATATAATAATAATGCCGCAATGCCATAACACAAGGCTATTCGTTGCAGTACGCCAAAAACACGTGTTTGGCTAAAAGGTGCAACTACCCATTGCCCGGCAACTAGTTTTACAAAGGGAAACCAATACATTAAATAACCAAGTAAAAATATAATAAAGGTGCGTTTTAATATTTTAAAAACTACTTGGCTGGCGGGCAGCTGGCCCCACTTCGGCATTACAAAACTTAACGCATTGCCTACTGCAAATAAAAAAGAAGGAAACACAAGGTCGGTAGGTGTAAACCCATGCCAGCTTGCATGTAGCAAAGGAGAGAAGGTAGTAATGCCATTGCCTGGCGTATTTACAATAATCATAAAACAAACCGTCATTCCGCGAAAAACATCGAGCGCAGTAAACCTTTGATTAGCCATAATATTTCTGAATTTTATTTTGAAAGTACAGAAATATTTATGGAAATGGTCAATTGATTTTTCAGTTGATAAATAATTTGTTTTGGCAATTACTATTTGGTTACTGAGTTGTTAATATACCGTCATAAAAAAAGCAACCTGAAATTAATCAGGTTGCTTGCATGTAATCATAAAGGATAAATAAGAATAAAGCGATAAAATTATTTTAGCTAAATAAGCCACCTTTTTTTAGCTCACGTGTACCTTCCCCAATTTTAAATCCATTTTGATAAATCTGGATTGTATAGTTTCCTTTTTGAAAAGTTTGACCTGGAACAAAAGCAAATTCAACGTTCTTATTTTTAGCTGTTTCTAAATCTACGGGTACTTTAGCGGTAAATGCTTTATCGCCTTCTTCACGAGTTGTAAAAGTACCTGAACCTAATTTTTCAGTACTGATTGGTTTGCCATCAGGACCTATAACACATACATAAACATCAGTAGAACCAGTTTGGATTATACGGTTATTTACATTAAAAGATATCATTAATTTATTAACGCGTTTAGCGGTAGTGGTAACTTTCTCTTTACCATTTTTCTTTACGTTTATAGCAGTGATAGCAATATCTGATGCATTTAAAGTAGAAGCAACATCAACTTTCTTTTCCAATTCAACTTTTGCAGTGGTTGTTGTTGTAAGGTCTGTTGTAAGCTTTTCTTTATCCGCAGTTAAAGCAACTTTATCCTGGCTTAGAGATTGATTTTCCTGGGTCAGGCGGGCTATGTCCTGTTCCATAGTAGTGATTTTGCCATTTAAATCGGCAATAAGATATTTGGCTTTTGCTAATTCCGCA
>JAYVUJ010000050.1:0-2178 GCA_043788035.1 Ferruginibacter sp.
TTGTAAGGGTTGCCAAAGTTGAGGCAGTTGGTAACACCTAATGGCTGGCCGCCACTGCAAACGATATTTCTTGCTGCTTCTGCAACAGCTATCATGGCGCCTTTGTACGGGTCGGAAAATACATAACGGCTATTACAATCTGTTGTTAAGGCAAGGCCTTTATTAGTAGGTTTAGCAATAACAATAGCTGCATCGCTTGGTGCGTTGGTACTTGCAGTGCCTGCGCCCACCATACTGTCGTATTGGGTATATATCCAGCGTTTGCTGGCTATGTTTGGTATGGTAATTAATTTTTCCGCAACAGCCTTTAAATCAGCGGGCACTTTAATTGCAGCTACATCAAAAGCTTTTATGTGCTGCAGGTAGGCTGGCTCTATATATTCCCTGTCGTATTGTGGTGCGCCGCCTCCAAGCACTAATTCTTCAGCTGGCAATTCAGCTTCTAAAACGCCATTCATAAAAAACTTTAATGAGCCATCATCGGTAACTACTCCAATTTCGCTGCAAGGCAAATCCCATTTATCAAATACTTTAAGTACGTCTGCTTCTTTACCTTTTTCAACTACCATCAGCATCCTTTCCTGGCTTTCGCTTAATAGTAATTCCCATGCCTTCATGTTTTGCTGGCGCATCGGTACTTTATCCAAGTGTATTATCATGCCCGATTTTCCTTTAGCACTCATTTCTGCGGTAGAGCAAATAATACCCGCAGCACCCATATCCTGCATCCCTACAATGGCGCCGGTCTTAATTACTTCAAGGCAGGCTTCCAATAATTTTTTCTCTTGAAAAGGGTCACCAACCTGTACTGCCGGCAAATCATCCGCACTATCGGCTGTGATATTGGCTGATGCAAACGAAGCTCCACCAATGCCATCTTTACCAGTTGCGCTTCCCACAAAAAAAACAGGGTTGCCTTTTCCTTCTGCGGTTGCAGAAATTGTGTCGCCATTTTTTAATATGCCAACGCTCATAGCGTTTACTAACGGGTTGGTGTGGTAACAATCTTCAAAGTAAATTTCGCCACCAACAGTAGGTACGCCAAAGCAGTTGCCGTAATGACCAATGCCCTGTACCACGCCTGCTAATATGTGCTGGGTTTTAGCCTCGGATAAATTACCGAACCGTAACGAATTTAATGAAGCGATTGGCCTTGCCCCCATAGTAAAAATATCGCGGTGTATGCCCCCAACACCTGTTGCCGCACCTTGAAAAGGCTCAATAGCACTAGGATGGTTGTGGCTTTCAATTTTAAATACTACGCCATAGCCATCGCCAATATCCATCAGCCCTGCATTTTCTTCGCCAGCTTTAACCAGCATTTTTTCACCGTCTCGTGGCAATGTTTTTAGCCATTTGATGGAATTTTTATAACTGCAATGTTCGCTCCACATAGCGCTAAAGCAACATAGCTCGGTAAAGTTTGGCGTGCGGCCGATCTTTTGTTTGATCAGCTCAAATTCTTCTGCCGTAAGGCGAAGTTCGTTGGCGGTTGAAACTGTTATCTCCATAATTTTTGTAGAAAGTGCGAAAGTACAACCACTATTTCTTATTACCCCTACAATGAATATTTATTATTTTAACTAACTTCCCACAATAAAAACATTTGGTTTGAGCTATGTCTTCTTTTTGTTATACCTCTACATCTTTTCATGGCTATTAACCAGGAGCCGTTTTATTATAAAATCTGGCTTGCCCAACAAAGTTATTGTGGGCTTATTTATTATTAAAGTTTTTGCCGGCTGTGTTTTTTATTGGATGCTTTTACAAATAAGTACATCAATAGATACTTTGGGTTATAACTTGTTTGGGCTGGAAGAATATCACCTTTTATTTAATAACCCCAAAGAATATATTACTAATTTATTTACGTCTGGCTATGGTAATGGGTACCAGGGAATACTAAGTTCAGCAAACTCATATTGGAAAGACCTGGCAGATAACATTATTGTAAAGTTTTTATCGATTTGCGATATACTTAGCCGGGGCAATTATTTTATTAATGTAATTATATATAATTATGTGCTTTTTTTTGGCACCATCGGTTTATACCGCACTTTTAGCACGGTGTATAAAAATAAACGAAGCTTGCTGATAATCGGTTGTTTCTTATTGCCTTCTATGCTTTTTAACAGCAGTGTTATCCATAAAGAAGGGTTTATATTGGCGGCTATTGGT
>JAYVUJ010000051.1:0-2417 GCA_043788035.1 Ferruginibacter sp.
AAACAGGTTGAAAAAATATACCAGCATCAGCACAGGCAGTATCCTTTTATCATTGTACTTATCTGCCTTGCTTGCCCAACGGATGCGCTGATTAAAAAAACTTTTCCAGGTAAGCATTGGCTGTGTATGCACAATGGCATCCTTGCTTTTTAAAAATAATACTCTTTCAGGGTAACGGTTACATATTTTATGCATCAGCAGCATATCATCGCCGCTGGCTATAGAGTCTATGCCTTTAAAGCCACCAACTTGCAAAAATGCTTTTTTCTCGTAAGCCAGGTTGGCGCCATTGCACATGCTATGTAATTTTTTGTGGACAGAAGCTCCTGTAATACCCTGCAAAGTCATAAAATCAAGCGATTGAAATATCGATAAAAAACTATTGCCGTTGTTGATAGCTACTGGCGCAGCTATAAAAGCAGGCCGGTACGCTTTGTAAAAACCAGCAATTGTTTGCAGCCAATTTTTATCCATAAAACAATCCGCATCTGTAGTTACAATTAAGCTGCCGTTTGATGCTGCGATAGCTACTTCAATGGCTTTTTTCTTATAAGAATTTATAGTACCCGTTACATGGTCTTTTAAAAAAATACAGTGTATATTTTTTTTGCGGTACGATTGTACAATGGCTGCTGTGTTATCTGTAGAATGGTCATCAACAACAATTACTTCAAATAAGCCAGCTGGGTATGTTTGCCCGATAATGGCTTGTAAACAAGTTGCAATATTTTCTTCTTCATCCCTTGCGGGGATAATGATGGTGATTTTTATACTTTCTTCTATTGCGTTTATTTCACTTTTAGTAACTGGTGCTTGGTAGGATGGTAACTGCAGCCAGCATTGCCGGTAATAAAGTATAAGCATGGCATAACCAACAAATAAAACAATGCCAATAACAAAAAGGATAATCGCCATAATAATAGGCCTATTGGAGAAATAATCAAGTAAATGTTAAAATGTTTCGCCCTCCAAAGGAAGCGTAAAAATAATTTTAAAAATTTCAATCGAATCATTATCTTTATATAGTTGTCTAAACAACTATATGCCAAACAACCAATTTAAACGCGGAGAGTTATACAGCTTTATCACCGGCAAGGCCAGCACTGCCATTGCACGCAGGCTGCAGAAAAATTTTAAGCAAGCCAATGTAGATATTACCATAGAACAATGGAGCGTACTATACCATTTATGGAAACAGGATGGCCTTAGCCAGCAACAATTATGCGATGCTACTTTTAGGGACAAGCCCAGCATTACAAGGCTGGTAGATAACCTTGAAAAATTAAAATTAGTAAAGCGTGTGCCAAGTAAAGACGACCGCAGGATGAACATGATTTACCTGGCTAAAGAAGCGGTGGACTTGCAGGAGAAAACTTTGGAGCTAGCTAACCAAACCTTAAACGAAGCTTTGGAAGGCGTAACGATCGAACAGATAGAAATAGCTAAGCAAGTGTTACAAAAAGTATATGATAACCTCGCTAATAATACAGTTTAGCTTCCCCGGAGGGAAAAATAAAAATAGATAATTTTAAAGCTGGTTTTATAACATTGAAGGATTGTACACTTAGCTGGGCTTTGCAAAAAATACGACACAACTTTTAAATAATCATACCTCAGCACTCCTTAAAAGTTGAGGATAAATTTTAAACTATGGGCACATCAACTTCAACCAATACCTCGCTCAAGGGCGGCGAATGGTTAATAAAAGAAAGCAATGCTTTTGAAACATTTACTCCCGAAGATTTTAATGAGGAGCAATTGATGGTAAAAGAAATGTGCCTTCAATTTTTAAGCACAGAAATTAACCCCATCGTTGAAAGGATAGATAAGCTTGAACCCGGGCTAATGCCATCTTTATTATTAAAGGCAGGCGAGCAGGGCTTATTAGGCGCACCAATCCCAGAAAGCATGGGTGGCTTAGGCAAAGATTTTGTTACCTCTACTCTGGTAAACGAGGGCCTTGGTGGCGGTTACTCTTTTAGTGTTGCAGTAGCCGCACATACCGGCATTGGCACATTGCCCATTTTATATTTTGGTACCGAAGCACAAAAAGCACAGTACATACCAAAGCTGGCAAGCGGGCAATGGAAAGGTGCTTACGGCTTAACAGAACCTAACAGTGGCAGCGATGCATTGAGTGCAAAAACATCAGCAATACTTTCTGCCGATGGTAGGCAATACATTTTAAACGGGCAAAAATGCTGGATCACCAATGGCGGCTTTGCAGATGTGTACACCATATTTGCAAAAATTGATGGTGATAAGTTTTCTGCCTTTATTATTGAACGTGGCTTTGAAGGTTTTACACAAGGGCCAGAAGAACATAAGATGGGCATCAAAGGTTCATCCACTGTACAATTGTATTTTCAGGATTGCAAAGTGCCGGTTGAAAATTTATTGGGCGAAGCTGGCAAAGG
>JAYVUJ010000052.1:0-6070 GCA_043788035.1 Ferruginibacter sp.
CATCTCCCAAAAAGCGAATTCTTTTAAATTACCATTCAAAAATCAATAAAAAACGCCCTGATTTGATACCAGGGCGTTTTATGAAATTATTATTTAAAATATTTTATGGGTTTACTTTGGCAGGAACCTGTTCCACAGCAGCGTGTTCCCCACTCATTAGCCTCATCGTTTCTATCTGCGCTTTTCTATTCGCAACAATTTTATCGTGGTGCAAAACAGAAAGGGTAGGTGCTATTACCAGCGAAACAATGCTCATTAATTTAATAAGGATATTCATAGATGGACCAGAAGTATCTTTAAATGGATCACCCACTGTATCGCCTGTTACAGATGCTTTGTGAGGGTCAGATTTTTTATAGTACATCGTACCGTTAATGTCCACGCCTTTTTCAAAAGATTTTTTAGCGTTATCCCAGGCACCGCCCGCATTGTTTTGAAAAATGCCCATCAATACGCCACAAACTGTTGCGCCTGCTAAAAAGCCACCCAAAACTTCAGGGCCAAATACAAAACCAATAAATATTGGCGTAAGTAAAGTAATAGCACCCGGCAACATCATTTTTTTAAGTGAAGCTTCTGTAGAAATAGCCACACATTTATCATATTCCGGCTTGCCAGTACCTTCCATAATACCAGGTATAGTACGGAATTGGCGGCGCACTTCTTCTACCATCGCCATAGCGGCTTCGCCTACAGCACGTATGGCCAGCGATGAAAATATAAAAGGTATCATGCCGCCGACAAATAACCCGGCTAATACATCGGCATGGTAAATATCAATACCATCAATACCGGCAATACCAACAAAAGCGGCAAACAAAGCAAGTGCAGTTAAAGCTGCAGAAGCAATGGCAAAGCCTTTTCCGCTAGCTGCTGTTGTATTTCCTACTGCATCCAAAATATCTGTTTTTTCCCGTACATCGGCTGGCAGTTCGCTCATTTCTGCAATACCACCCGCATTATCTGCAATAGGCCCAAAAGCATCTATTGCTAATTGCATGGCAGTAGTAGCCATCATACCAGCAGCGGCAATTGCAACGCCATATAAGCCAGCGCAAGCAAATGAACCATAAATACCGGCTGCCAAAATAATAATTGGCAGCAAAGTGCTTTCCATTCCAACAGCTAAACCACCAATAATATTAGTAGCATGCCCCGTGGCAGATTGACGGATAATGCTCAACACAGGGCGTTTGCCCATAGCAGTATAATATTCAGTAATAATACTCATTAAAGCACCAACGCCTAAACCCACCATTATAGCACCAAAAACCCCATTTTTAGTAAATACATTGTGGCGCAATTCCATTGTAGGAGGCATTAAATAGTTTACCAGAAAAAAGCAGCCAATAGCTGTTAATACCATGGAGCCCCAGTTGCCCATATTTAAAGCGCTCTGTACTTTGTGCGTACTTAAGCCTGAACTTTCAGAAATCCTAACAAAGAAAGTACCGATTATAGAAAAGATAATCCCCATGGCGGCAATAAGCATCGGCAATAAAATAGGGGATAAGCCACCAAATGCATCTCCAACGGCAGAAGTTTCTCTACCTAAAACCATGGTTGCTAAAACAGTAGCTACATAACTGCCGAACAAATCAGCACCCATGCCTGCAACATCGCCCACATTATCGCCCACATTATCTGCAATAGTAGCAGGGTTACGAGGGTCATCTTCTGGTATGCCGGCTTCTACTTTACCAACTAAATCTGCCCCAACATCCGCAGCTTTTGTATATATCCCACCGCCAACACGGGCAAATAAAGCGATAGATTCTGCGCCTAAAGAAAAACCAGTTAATATTTCGATGGCTTTTTCAAGCGCCAGCCTATATTCCTCTGTGCCATTGGCAAGGCCCGAAACAAACGTCATATATAATATGATAAACAAAGTGCCTAAGCCTAAAACTGCTAATCCGGCAACGCCCATACCCATAACACTACCCCCGGTAAACGAAACAGATAAAGCTTTGCTTAAACTTGTACGGGCAGCTTGTGCTGTACGCACATTAGCTTTGGTGGCAACCCGCATGCCAATAAAACCAGCCAGTGCGCTAAAAAATGCACCCACAACAAATGCAAGTGCAATACTCCAATGACTGTTTGCATTGCTGTAACCTAAAATACCTAACAACAAAGCCCCTATCAAAACAAAATAAGCTAATATTTTATATTCAGCCTTTAAAAACGCCATTGCACCCTCTGCTATGTAAGTACTAATCTCTTTCATCCGGTCGTTGCCGGCATCTTGTTTAGATACCCAGGCAAACTTTATGAAGGTGTACAACAAACCCACAATGCCTAGTGCAGGAACTACATAAAACAATTTGTCCATAATAATAATTTGATTTTGGTTCGTAAAAATAGGAGAAATAGATTGAAAATTTTAAAAATAACTTTTGTAAAGAAGAAGATACTTACGGAAAGTATTTTTAGCTGCAATTAATGCAACCGGATATTTAAGATTGGTAGATAAAAACAAGCTAAAAATTGTAACCTTCCATTATTTGAAGGCAAATGAATTAACGGCTTATTTAAGCTAGTTGTTTGTATGACCATAGTGGTTTTAATTATAGCAATTGTTATCCTTTATAAAAGTAGTCAACAACAAGCAAATTAAAACGAATTAAATTAACAAGTAGCTAACACTGGATTGAATTAATTAAAGTAATTTAACAGCACAATTAAAAACTAAAAAATACTATTATGAAAAAATTAGTAATTGCAATTTGTATGATGTTAGGGCTTGCTGGCGCAGCTACTGCACAAACTGCAGCGCAAACTACCACTACTACAACTAAGCCTGCGAAAGTAGTTAAAATGAAAACTCCAAAAACTGCTCCTGCTGCAGGCATGAAAGCAGATGGTACGCCAGACATGCGTTTAAAAGCAAACAAAGCAAAAGCAGCAGCTCCGGTTACAGGGCCAACTAAAAAAGATGGCACTCCCGATATGCGCTACAAAGACAATAAAAAGAAAAAAGGTACTTTAAAGTAGTTTTATCAAAGTAATAAGACGGATAATAGCACCTGGGTTAAATTCCCAGGTGCTTTTTTGTTGGCTGGTTTTTAAAAGCAACCTTTCTAAATACATGTTTTACCGGGTAATACAACGTTTTTGCTAACCTGGGCTAATGCGCATTAAACCTGCATAACACCCGTTTTAAATATTTCTATGGTAGGGTTTTGATTAGCTGCTGCAATCCCTTCTGCTAATAACATCCTTGTATCTGCAGGGTCAATAATAGCATCAACCCAGAGCCTAGCGGCTGCATAAAAAGGCGTAGTCTGTGTTTGGTAGCGCTGTATAATTTCATTCAGCATATTTTCTTCATCTTTAGGCTCAATAGTTTTTCCTTTTGCCTTTAACGATGCTACTTGTATTTGTAATAAAGTTTTCGCTGCTTGCTCGCCGCCCATAACTGCAATTTTAGCTGTTGGCCAGGCATAAATAAAACGTGGGTCGTATGCTTTGCCACACATCGCATAATTGCCTGCGCCATAACTATTACCTACAATAATGGTAAATTTTGGCACAACAGAATTCGCTACCGCATTTACCATCTTGGCACCATCTTTTATTATTCCGGATTGTTCGCTACGGCTGCCTACCATAAAGCCTGTAACATCTTGTAAAAAAACCAGCGGTATTTTTTTTTGGTTGCAGTTCATAATAAACCGGGCAGCTTTATCAGCACTATCATTATAAATTACGCCGCCTAATTGCATCTCGCCTTTTTTATTTTTTACAATTAACCGTTGGTTGGCCACAATGCCTACGGCCCAGCCTTCTATGCGCCCGTAACCACAAATTATGGTCTTGCCATAATCCTTCTTAAACTGGTCGAAGCTATTATCATCAGTAATGCATTCAATAAGTTTTACCATATCGTAGGGCTTAGTATTGCCTTCGTTCATGATACCATATATATCCGATTTTTTTTTCTGCTCCTGCACTGTATCCACCCTGTTAAAGCCTGCATTGCCCGGCCTTCCTAATTTGCTGATGATTTTTTTAATATGGTTTAGGCAATCTTGTTCTGTTGCAAATTTATAATCTGCTATACCACTTAATTCTGTATGGGTAATTGCCCCACCTAAAGTTTCACTATCTACTTCTTCTCCAATAGCTGCTTTTACTAAATAAGGCCCAGCTAAAAAGATAGACCCATTGCCTTCTACCATTAAAGTTTCGTCGCTCATAATAGGCAGGTAGGCACCACCTGCTACGCAAGAACCCATTACTGCGGCTATTTGCGTAATGCCCATAGCACTCATTTTAGCGTTGTTGCGAAATACCCTTCCAAAGTGTTCTTTATCTGGAAAAATTTCATCCTGCAAGGGCAAATAAACGCCAGCACTATCTACTAAATAAATAATAGGCAGCATATTTTCCATTGCAATTTCCTGCATGCGTAAATTCTTTTTGCCTGTTATTGGAAACCATGCACCCGCTTTTACAGTTTGGTCGTTTGCCACAATTAAGCATTGCCTGCCGCTTACATAACCCATCCCGCTAACGGTTCCGCCGGCAGGGCAACCTCCCTGGCTATCATACATTTCGTACCCTGCAAAAGCCCCAATTTCTATAAAAGGCTTTTCCGCATCGCACAGGTACTTAATTCTTTCCCGGGCGGTAAGCTTGCTTTTTTCATGTTGTTTTTGTATGGCGGCTTTTCCACCACCTTCAAATATATCATCTAGCTTTTGCTTAACATGGCTATAAGCAAGCTTCATGGCATCTTCGTTTTTATTGAATACTAAATCCATAATAGTAAAGTTATGCCAGGCAGGCGGTGAGGCACTAAGGTATTGAAATGTTTGCTTGTTTTTATTTTTTTGCCGGTAAGTCGTAAAGCCGTTTATTATCTGCAATAGGTCTTGGTTCAATTAACTACAATCAAGTACAACAGCATAAGCTAAAAATACTACTTTGAAGGGCAGGGCGGCTTTTTGCCGGCAAGTCTTAAAGCCGATTATTATCTGAAATATATTATTTTTCAATTAATTAAAATCAATTACATCAGCATAAGCTAAGAACCCTCCTTTGGACGACAGGGAGGCTTTTTTTATTACATTTGTTTTACAACTACCTACTAATTGTTTTATTTTGTATGATGAATAGCACACTATTTACTAAGCTTCATGCAGATGGATTTATAAGCGAAGCATCATTGGAAAAAATACGAATGCGGGCAGCCAATCAACTTTTTTCCCTTTATTGGGAACTGCGGGTCCTACTTTATATCGGGGTGTTATTATTAAGCGGCGGCATCGGCATATTAATCTATAAAAATATCGATAGCATTGGGCATACTGCCAGCTTACTTTTTATTGCTTCGATAAGCGCCGGATGCTTTGCATACTGTTTAAAAAAAAATCCTGATTTTTCATTACAAAAAGTATTACCGCCTAATTCTTTTTTTGACTATATTTTACTATTGGGCTGCCTTACATTTATGAGTTTTGTGGGGTATTTACAGTTTCAATACCAGGTGTTTGGCAACCGGTTTGGACTAGCGCTTTTTATACCTTTGGTAGTTTTATTTGTAACCGCTTATTATTTTGATAACCTGGCTATTTTAAGCTTGGCTATCACTAACCTTGCAGCGTGGGCAGGCATTGCCCTAACGCCAGCAAGGATTTTAGCCGATAATAATTTTGATAACAGCACAATTATTTTTACAAGCTTATTATTGGCAATCTTACTGATTGCTACAGGAATGCTCACAAACCAAAAAAAGATTAAAGCACATTTTGAATTTACTTATACCAATTTTGGAGTAAATATTCTTTTTATAAGCTGCCTTGCAGCGATGATGCATTTTGAACGTAGGTACATTTTATGGTTTGTTTTACTGGCAGGCATCAGCTATTATTTTTATGCTAAAGCCGTAAAAGAAAAATCTTTTTATTTTTTGCTAATAACGAGCCTGTACGGATATATAGGAGTAAGCTACGTAATTATCCGGTTTCTTTTTTACACCATTAAGGAAGATATTGGCGGGCTCGCAATTGCCTGCGTATACTTTATTGGCTCTGCAATATGGCTTATTTTATTTTTAATGAAG
>JAYVUJ010000053.1:0-5179 GCA_043788035.1 Ferruginibacter sp.
GCAAAAAAAGGTTTTTGCTCTTTTGCCAATTGGCTGTTGGCTTCTAAAAAAAGGTTCTTGTCATCTATGCCCCAAACATTTAATTTCTTTGCTTTAAAATTTTCCTGGCTGTAAAGATGCAGGCTATCGATATTGTTGAGCAACAAACCTTTAATGTTGGCCCAGGTGGGGTCGCCGCCTAAAAAATAAAATTTATCATATCCTCTCAGGTCGTTGATGATTAGTTGCTGGTCCACTACGTCCGGGCTTCTGCTGGCAGAGCGGTTGTTATCGCCCAGCACATCGGGAATGCCGGTAACAGTAGCCCACACGCCCCGTGCGGTTGGGTAGGAGGGCGTAAAATTCCTATCAAAAAATACCCCTTTTTTACACAGCTCATTAAAGTAAGGCGTAGTGTTTAAAGGGTTGCCGCTCATGCTGCTACGGTACATACTAAAGCTTTCGCAAATGACAATTAGTACATTTGGCGGGTTAGGGTTGGGGGTATTGCCCGAGTACTCCCTTTCATAATTAAGATGGATACTATCTTGCTTTTGCACACCTAAATAATTAGCCATCAAAGCATAATTTTCCTTTACAATTTTTACATCCGGGTGGGTATCTTTATAATTAAGCGTACTAAAAAAACTCTGAAAAGGGTTGAGGGCAAGATTGGCTTTAAAGTTATCGCTCAAGGTAAAAGCATCGCTCCAGCGCAAATTAAATTGCCCTATCTTACCAAACACACCTAAAGCAAACAACAAAAAAACTACTACATACCATACAGAAAATCTTTTGCTGGAATAGGGTAATTGCTTTTGGTAGTTCGCTATCATCCTATTAAAATAATACCCAGCTAAAACACTGAGTATAATTAAGCCCAGCAATACTTTAAATACCGGGTAAGATTCTGTCGCCATCTTATAAGAAATGCCTGCATCATTAAAATAATTCAGCACAGAGGCGTTAAGGCGCTGCTGTAAATAATCATAATAAAAATAATCTACCGCATAAAAAAGAAGCACCAACATAAATACTATGGTAAGCAATATACCCCAAAAAGTTTTTGCCCGCTTACGTTTAATTGGGTTTAAAAAAGGCAGCAAACAAATAGCCAGTATAGCAACGGCTAAAATGCAGGTAAACTTTATATCAAAACGGAGCCCCATTAAAAATGCAGAGCCGGATAAAGGCTTGCCCACAGGGTTGTATTTAAAAAAAAATAATAACCGGTACAATGTCATCACAAATAAAAAACTTACCAATACGGAAATTATCCAGCGGAGCAGCCGGGGTATTCGTTTTAAAAACATCATGATAATAAATTATGTACCATACAAAAATAGATCAATTATTTTTGGGTTAAATTTTTTAATAACATGCATCTAATAGATCAATGGGACCGGGCGTTGTTAAAGCATATTAATGCAGGATGGCACAATAGCTTTTTAGATAATTTGCTACCTGCTTGCCGAAACCCCAATACCTGGATACCATTATACTTTTTTTTGCTCCTTGTTGTCATCTTCAATTTTAAAAATACCAGGTGGTGGTGGCTGGTATTTGCCATCGGCACGGTTGTTATAACCGATTTTATAAGCAGTACTTTATTAAAGCAAAATATCATTCGCCTGAGGCCTTGCAACCAGCCCGAAATTGCTGGCTGGCTGCGCACTTTTAAAGGTATTTATTTGCCGCAGAGCTATAGCTTTACTTCTTCGCATGCCGCTAATCATTTTGGGTTAGCTATGTTTTTTTATGCCACTTTTAAAAAGCAATTTAAAGCATGGGGCTGGCTATTTTTTGCATGGGCGTTTATTATAAGCTATGCCCAGCTGTATATTGGCGTACACTACCCAACAGATATTTTAGGTGGCGCATTAGTAGGCTTAAGTATTGGCTATTTAAGCAGCCAACGCTTTAATAAGTATTTTGGGCTGCAATAAATTGTGGTAATAACCCAGGCTGGCAGCATTTTTCATCGCCAAATAATTTTTAGGCAACTACAACAATATGCCTAGAAATACGGTTAAAGCCACCTTATTTGCAGGCAATGCAACTATTATTAATGATGAAATAATAGCTTTAAAACAGCGTTTAATATAGTTTATAGATATTTGCACCAACATCCGTTCTACAAAATGGCGGATTGTTTAGAATTAACCATGACAGAAGTATTTATTTTATTGGCTTTAATATTAGTGAATGGATTATTTGTTATGAGCGAAATTGCCCTTGTAAGCGCCCGCAAAGGCCGGCTGGAAAGCATGGGCAACAAAGGCGATGCCAAAGCAAAAGCAGCGCTGCATTTAACTGAAAACCCAGATAAGTTTTTATCAACAGCCCAAATTGGCATTACGCTTATTTCAATTTTAACGGGTGTATATTCCGGAGATAAATTTAGTGTGGAGCTTCGCCCATTTATAGAAAAATTCGATTTACTTAGGCATTATGCCACTACTATTTCTACTGTTATAATTGTTATAGTCGTTACGTTTTTATCTATCATTTTAGGCGAATTAGTGCCTAAAAGGATTGGGCTTATTATGGCGGAAAAAATTGCCCGTGTAGTAGCAGGGCCAATGAATTTTTTATCTTCTGCAGCCTACCCGGTGGTGTGGCTTTTAAATAATATTACCAACCTTATTTTTAAACTTTTCAATATTAAGCCCGCTGCCGATAACGCAGTAACGGAAGAGGAAATAAAAGCAATGATTAGCGCAGGCAGCGAGCATGGCACTATTGAAACAGAAGAAAAAGAAATTATTGAAAGGATTTTTCATTTGGGCGACCGCAACATTACTTCTTTAATGACGCACCGTACCGATATTGATTGGTTTAGCATGGAAGATACCGTGCAGTCTGTTACTGAAAAGTTTGAGCAGATATCTTACTCTACTTACCCGGTTTGCGACAAAACAGTGGATGATATTAAAGGCCTCATCTACATAAAAGACTTGTTGAAAGTACCGCCGGTAACACTTTTGAAAGATGTGATAAAACCAGCTTTGTTTGTGCCCGAAAATAATAGCCCGTACCAGGTATTGGAAAAAATTAAACAAACTAAAATACACAGTTGCTTCATCGTAAACGAATATGGAACGCTGGAAGGTATGATAACGCTCAATGATATTATGGAAGCCATTGTGGGGGATATGCCATCAGGCGACCAGGAAGAATACGAAATAACAGAACGTAAAGATGGTACTTACCTGGTTGATGCGCAGCTACCTTTTTATGATTTTTTAAGCCATTTCGGAAAGACAGAATGGATGAATGAAGGCGAGCATGAATTTGATACCATCGCAGGCTTTGTGCTGCACGAATTAGAGCGCATCCCCAAAACGGGCGACACGTTTGAATGGCGTGGCTTCGAGGTAGAAATTATCGACATGGATGGCCAGCGCATTGATAAGCTACTTGTAAAAATATCAGAAGAGTTGAAAGATAATATGGAGGAATAAAAAGCCAGTTATGCTTTATTGTTTATTCAATCTGTGAAGGTTTTTGTTTTGGTTATAGATAAATAGCTTTGATTGTTTTTTATGCCTAATCCATACTCATTTCTTTTTTGTTACAACTATTCAAAAATTTGAAGATGTTGAGGTTTGGCAAATTGTCCAAAAGATTTGCCTTATCTATTTTCTATTTGACTCTAACTGATAAATTTCTTAAAGAATACAAGTTTAAAGAGCAGATTAAAAGGTCTTCTGGTTTTGTGATGGATAATATTGCGGAAGGTTTTGGACGAGAAAGCAGGCTTGGAGTTTATAAACTTTTGGGGCATTGCAAAGAGTTCCTAATACTACTCTATCCCTCAATTATACAGGGCACTTGATTGTGATTTCATCCCTAAAGATATCCTTGATTTACATCTAACCCAAGCTAATATCTTATCATTAAAAATTGCAGCCTTCATGATTTATCTTAATAAATCAATCATAATAGGACAAAAATTTAAAGACAGGGCATAAAATAATCACCTTCAATTGAAAAAAATCCACAATTAAAATTAGATACAACCCACAATAAAATAATAATATCCAACCAAAATAAACAATCAACAAAAAACTCAAAACAAA
Source organism: Ferruginibacter sp. (assembly GCA_043788035.1). GTDB lineage: Bacteria > Bacteroidota > Bacteroidia > Chitinophagales > Chitinophagaceae > Ferruginibacter. The sequence continues at coordinate 4,062 of JAYVUJ010000053.1, forward strand.
AAACTAACCCTACTCTCCGGGTTATCCAAACGGCTACTCTTCCGCTGCCCATTTACCGTTACGTGGATGATTTCCATTTGTTGCGGCTTTTCATCGTACAGTATATTATCAATCACTTCTATCTTTTTTACCGTTGCCACATCCTTTACTTCAAAGTAACTGATAATGCCTTCCTCCTGTTGCTCAAAGCCGATAAATTGCAGGTTGGCTAGTTTGCCATCTGCGGTTATTACAAGGTGCTTTTTAATATAATCATTCACCATCGGCTTCATTGCTTCGTTTAATTTAACAGCTAATAAATCAACTTTTTTATGGTATTTTTTTCGCAATGTTGTCTCAAGGTCATCCGTAAAAATTTTACAGCTCACCTCTAAAGTTTTATGAGTCATATTGTGGTCGATGGTGGTAACGCTCACAAAAATGGGATGATGGTTAATATTGAGACTGGCAATTGCAAAAACAAATAACCATTTATAAAGTATAGATGCCATTTAAACAAAGAATTAGCTGGTTCGGCTATGATGAAAGATATTTGACTACAAAAATAACTACAAACCATCAACTAAAAATGAATGGATGATTTTGGACTGTATTTTAAAACCGGCTGGCAACACATTATTAGTTGGGATGCGCTGGACCATATTTTATTTATAGTAGCACTGGCAGCAATTTACCTGGCAACAAATTGGAAACAAGTGCTGGTGCTGGTAACTGCTTTTACCATCGGACATTCGCTAACATTGGCATTAAGCGTGTACGATGTGATAAGGCTTAATGGAAAATGGGTAGAGTTTTTAATACCCTGTACAATTATTACCACAGCTCTTTTTAATTTTTTTGTAAAAGATTACCAGCCTAAATCTTTGAGGGTAAATTATTTTTTGGCTTTATTTTTTGGTTTAATACATGGAATGGGTTTTGCCAACACCATCCGTTTTATGCTGGCGAAAGATCAAAACATTGGAATACCACTAATAAGCTTTAATATTGGGTTAGAGGTTGGTCAAATTATGATAGTAGCCCTCATTCTTTTTGTAAGTTTCCTTGTTGTAACTATAGCTAAGCTGAGGCGAAAATGGTGGGTTTGGTCATTATCTGCCATTGCAGTAATAATAGCA